>NZ_JAERIS010000035.1 GCF_017979425.1 Helicobacter salomonis
ACGGGTAAAAAGCCACTGCATATTAGAAATTTTATCTGTCCTTGTTGTCAAACACACCACCACAGAGACCTAAACGCTAGCATCAACATTAGAAACTATGCTTTGGGAATGTTAGATGAAAGACATGCCATCAAGGTAGATAAAACTAGGGTAGGGATGACCCGAAGTTACGCTTGTGGAGATTCCGCTAACGGGGCTGTAACCAAGTATGGCTACATACTGGATACTGCTAGTTATGGATCGTTGAAACAAGAAGCCCACCCGTCTTTAGCGGGTGGGTGATTCACAAAAGACCTAAAGCGCGTGGGCTTAGGTGTGGAGTTAATTCAGGGATTGTCTTTATTGGTCAAGCGCGGACCCTTGCCAAAACGCGCATGCAATCACCCTCTGTGGAGTGTGTATCAATAATTCAGAGAATGTCATGTCAGACCTGATTTGTTATTAGTGTATTGTTATGTGGGCGACACTTTAGAATTAGCCCGTCTAGGAAGTCATAGCGACGTGTTCAAGACCTAAAGCTCCAAATGATGCGCACAGGGTACTTCTGCCACTCTGAACCCTTAGGCTTCTTGCTCTTGTCCTGCTCTTTATGGCTGGCTAAAGTGTCCTAAAAAGCACTAAAGAGAGAGGCTCTGCGTTGCATGTTTACAAGACCACCCCTCGCCCTAGAGGGCACGCAGTGGTTAGTACAGATCAGAACGTAGCGACTAAAGCTGTTGTCAAGGCACTGCGATCTTGGTACCCACCTTTGCAGGCACGCTCTTGCGAGGGGACGCAGGCTGAATCATTCACATTTTCTTGGTACCCCTTATGGGTATTGATCCCAAAATATGCAATGGTCACGTTTGCACTTAAGAATTTATTAAAGTTGTATTCCAAGAACAAGCTCACACGCCCCGCATAAGCCACCTTTGCACTCGTCCATTGCCACACCATTTGCCAGTTGAAAGTCTGTTTGAAATGTGACCCCCCATAACCAAGGTTGCCCGTCACAGCATCTGCTTCAATCGCAGGGCCATCAAGCCCTGCCCATGCGCTGTTGCCACCAAATTCCACCCCCACCGGGTTACCCATGTTTCCGATATAAGTGTTGGGGTTTTGGAAACTCTTGTAAAAAGTCCCCACTAAATAGAATTCGTTAAGGTCGAAGCGCTGCTTAATGGCAAAGCTCTGCCCGGTTTGTGTCATGGGTGTGCCATACCTGTAGTTACGCTCCCCCTCGCTGTTGATGACCACCCAGGGGTAGTAGACGGGGAAGAAGGTGAGCAACTCGGTTTGGGAGCGAAAACCCCGATTGCTAAAGTTGGGATCGGTATCCCAAGCAACTCTAAAACCGGGGGCATTGAAAATTTTGGGTGAAAAGTAGAAAAAGCCCTCCAGGGAGAGTTTTTGCCACTGGTAGTTGACCTGAACAGCGTGGGTACCTAAGTAGACAGGGACTCCGTGTCTATCCCAACCTCCCTTAGAGTTCTTAGTATATTCACCACTGTAAGTGGTGCGCGCTGCATACCAGTCTTTGATATAAGAGCCCGTTGCAAACGCCCGTCCAAAGGAGCTAAACCATAGCACGCGCAGATCTTTAGTGCCTCCAAAGACCTCAAAGCCCTGTGTGCGTCCACTTCTATAACCCATGCTAGACTGGTAACGTCCTCCTTTGAACCCGAAGTAATCCTTGTATTTGTAGTCGATGTAGATATCGCTCCAGACATAGTTGTGCGCGATCTTCTTGTCACCATTCTTCATGATGAAGTTCTCATCATCGGAGAGAAACTGATACCCGCTCATGAAACCACTGTGACCCCCAAAGATGTCGGTGATGATGGAGCCACCCTGTTTGGCTTTCGTGCCATCATAGAGCACACCTCCTACCATGCCCCCAATCTTGGCTGAGAGGCTATGACCAGTGATTTTTTCGGGCAATAAGTTCACATTCAAGCCCAAATACCCGGTGATGGTAGCGTAACGCTCTGTGGGGAAAGTGCCCGTCTTTTCGTCAATCTTGCTATTGTTAAAGCCGATGGAAGCGGATTGGTTGGCAAAGGCTTCGAGATTGAACTTACGACCCCCGGCATTGAATTCATAGGCGTTGAGAACACCGGTTGCTAGGGCTAAAGAGCCAAGGGTAGCCAGCAGAGAAGTTTTTGAGGCACCTTGTTTAGAAACACAAGACCTTCGTTGCATAAAGCCTCCTAGAGTTAAAAAATAAAAATCCCAGAAACACCCCCTCAGAGACAACCAGACCAGATGATAACAAAAATATGGCAATGATATTATTAAGAAGTGCATATAATTTCTATTTTTAAATAAAAATAGACTACATGCTACATGAAGTAACTAAAGGGTGTTATGTTCGCGCTTTTGTGCGTGCACTCACTTCTAAAGTTTCTTGCAAACTCGCGCAATCTGTGATACTCAATGTTGGTTTTGAGCTCAGGCGTTTATTGAGATTTTTTAACACATTGGTGCCAAACTCTACGTAGTAGGACGCGCTAGCCTCGCAAAGTTGCATGCACGCATCGTAGAGCACGGGCTGGATGAGTTGCACACTCAGGCATTTGAGGGCTTCCTCTTTGGAGTGGTATAGCAAAGCGTTGGTATTAGAAACCACGCCAAAATGGTAATTATCTTCCAAGCTCTCTGCTAAAAGTGCGCTAAAATCCTCCAGTATGGGGGTTAAAATCTCGCAATGACTGACTACATTCATGGGCAACAAGACTAATTTTTTAGCCCCTAAGTCCTTTGCTTGCAAGGCATTCAGCGTCTCTTTAGCCCCTGCTAACACGATTTGAGAACCGTTAAAATTGGCAGCATAGAGTGTACGCCCCTGCGATCTGGCATGGGCACAAAAATCTAGGATTGTTTCTTTAGACGCGCCCAAAACGGCCAACATTCCTAGCTCTTGGGGGCTTTGGGCACACACACGCTCCATCAAACGCCCGCGCTCAAATACGAGTCTTAATCCCTTGGATAAACTGAGTGCCCCACTTGCCCCATTAGCAGTAATCTCGCCTAAGGAGTGCCCTAAAGCTGCACTCATAGGCAAGCCACCCCCCTCTTGCATGAAAACCTTGAAAGCCACCATAGATACTAAAAAGAGAGCACTCTGGGTATAGGGACTTTGATTGAGCAAGTCGTTTTCCTCCCAAAGCAAAGCCTGCATATCAGTTTTTAAAACCTCGCTGGCTTCTTCAAACATCTCGCGCGCCACACTGAAATGTGTACAAAAATCCTTGCCCATACCTACATGCTGAGAACCTTGTCCTCCAAATAACGCCACTGTCATATTTATCCTTTCGTAAAATAGTCATCTAAAAATACCAAGTATGAGAAACGAATATGCTGTAGTCACGCACAAATTTAGAACCTAATTCCCCATTGAGGGGAAATTTAAACCCTACCTCTACGGAGACATCGTGGTAGAGAATGACAGTCTGGAAACGCACACCCACCTGCGAAAACACTCTAAAAAAGGTGTTTTTAAAACGCAAACTCGTGAAAAAGCGGTAATTCTGAATGAGAAAATTGCGCGAATAACGCGAGGTTGTCCATGTATTGCCCGCTATCATCATGCCATAAAATAAGCCGCAAACAGCCAAAGGATTTTTGTTATATTCGATGACTAGGTCTCCTCCCGTGCCATAGGTGAACATGTTCGTAGCGACATTATCGCTTTTATCCAAGATAACAAAGCCGTAATCCAAAAATCCATAATAACGCGTGTAAAACCAACGATTCAAGGGATTATACTCATAGCCAAAGATAATGCTCGCACCCTCAATAGTGCGGTAGTGCTTGATGGCAGCCCCATTGGAATCTTTGGTATAAAAATGCATCTGCCCTACTTGATATTGGCTTAAGAGAAAAGTACGGCTTTTAGCAGCGTACAAGTGGGGACTACACAGAACGCAAGCCCCCACAAGACACATCAGACGCGCAAAAATACCCGATCCTAGTAGTTATGGTTGAGAGGAGAGCTTAGATTGTCTTGGTGGTTATTCCAGTTTTTCAAAATATTGTTATTGGGTGGGGTGTACATAGGCCCGGTAGGTTGCATGGCATCTTGAATAGCATCTTCAACATCGATAATACGGTCCACCTTTTGGGTAGTTTTGGTGTCATCCATGCGGTGCTCTAAGTTTTCTAGTGCAGCATCCTGCTTGACCTCTTTGGCAGAACCTGCTTTCTGTTTAGCACTTGTTTGTGCTGGGGCGCTTTGCGGGTGTGCTTTGCTAGACCTTGTAGCATCCTTACACCCGGCAAATAAGCCCAAACACCCTAAAACAAGAGCGTAAAACTTAGACGAACTTGGCATGCACACATCCTTTTTGGGCTATAATAACATATTTAGTAAAAATATTAGGTTTAGGTGCATAGTGGCGGGACTGGATGCAGGGATGGATTTAGGGATTGGAATCTCGCTCATAGATTTTCTGGAACTCTTATCCCACCCTCCCAAGAGCTACAGTGCCTACCCCTTGTTAAAAAACCTAGAACCCAATCAACAGGGTTGTTTGGAAGTGGCGTATCAGAGCATGAATACAGGTAGGGTGCTCAGAGTCAGAGTGTTGGCTTTAGCCTTCAAAAGAGAGATCGAGCTTGTCTGCTTTAATTATTCCACCTACCACACGCGACTTTTTTCTCAAAAACGCTACTTTGTGTATGGAAAGCTCAGTGTCAACACCTATTCCTTTGCGCTCCAAATAACTCAGCCCCAGATCATCCAAACTCCTCAGAGCATTGAGTTGCATTTTAAAAAAGAGGCTAAGTTGACACGGGCATTCAAAGCACAGAAAACACACAAGGACTATATGAAGTATATGCAAGCGCTCTTGAGTGCAGAAAATCTCGCCAAACTTGCCCTAGTCAACATGCCTCCAGTGATGATCGCACACTTGGAGAGAATTTTTCATCCAACTCTGGAGTTTGTGCGCGCTTTTGATGCCCACAAAGGGTTCTTTGGCAAATACTTGGAAGCCCTCAAATTTGTGGAGGCGTTGGCATATATGCTCTCCTTGAATGCCAAAAAGTGGAATTTTCAAAGCAAGTTTGGTGGGCATGCTAATGCCCAGCTCCTTAGAGAATTTCTACAGGCCCTACCCTTTGTTCTCACAAATGACCAGCAACGCGCCATTTCCAGTATTCAAAAAGACATGCAAGGAGAGATGGCAAGTAAAAGATTAGTGATGGGTGATGTGGGCTGTGGCAAAACCATGATTATCTTAGCCAGCGTTGTTTTAGCTGCGCCCTATAAAAGTCTTTTAATGGCCCCCACCAGCGTTTTAGCCAAACAGCTTTACGAGCAAGCATGCCAATTTCTTCCTCCCTCCATTAAAGTGGAGTTACTCTTGGGAGGCCACATTTCCAAAAAAAATCTCCAATCCCTTGAAGAAGCGACTTTCATCATCGGCACAACAACTTTGCTCCATGTGCCCCTAGAGATGTCACAAGTTGCCTTGGTGATCAGCGATGAACAACACCGCTTTGGTACCAAGCAACGGCACTATTTGGAACAGCGTGCCAGTGGGGGATTTTTGAGAGATAATTCTGCGCGCAGACCCCATTATCTGCAATTCTCTGCTACACCCATTCCCAGAACCTTAGCCATGATGGGAGCTAAGTTTGTCAAAACCACTTTGATCAAAGACAAGCCCTACCACAAGGACATCACCACGCAGCTCATTGATAAAACCCACTTTGATGCGCTTTTGAAGCATATTCACGCACAAATTACCCAGCATAAACAGGTCGCTGTTATTTATCCTCTCGTTGAAGAGAATTTGCGCACAGAGGGAGCGCGTGCCAATTACATGCCTCTCAAACAGGGCGCGTTATATTGGCAGAAACACTTTGAAAAAGTTTATGTGACAAGCGGTAAAGATGCCAACAAAGAAGAGGTTTTAGAAGAGTTTGCCAAACAAGGAAATATTTTGCTCGCTACCACTCTCATTGAAGTAGGAATCAGTCTTCCTAGACTCTCTAGCATCGTGATTGTCGGAGCAGAACGGCTAGGTCTAGCCACTTTACACCAATTAAGAGGTCGGGTCGCGCGCTTAGGAGGCAAGGGGTATTGTTTTTTATTCACACACCACATAGATAACCCCCGACTCCAGGAGTTTAGCCAAACTTTAGATGGCTTTGAAATCGCCAATATCGATCTCAAATATCGTAATTCTGGAGACTTACTGCAGGGGACACAGCAGAGTGGCTCCCATTTTAATTTTTTAGACTTAGCTGGTGATCACGATCTCATCGCACAGGTCAGCACTCTATTCTAAAGTGCGCATGGCTTTGATATTGCCTTGTGCCTGGAACCATGCTATACTTTAAAATCTTTAAATCAGATTGAGGAGTGTGCATGGATGTGGGCATGCAACAGAGCTACGCCAAGTCTATTGGGGTTGCAAGAGGGGAGGTAGCAGAATACGATTACTCAATTGCGCGTCTATTCATCATTGCGATGATTACTTTTGGAGTGATCGGGATGGTGATTGGCGTTTTATTGGCTTTCCAATTAGCTTTCCCCCAGCTTAACTACATCGCGGGGGAGTATAGTATCTTTGGGCGACTGCGTCCTTTGCACACCAATGGGGTGATTTACGGCTTTACCTTAGGGGGCATTTGGGCAAGCTGGTATTATATTGGACAAAGGGTTTTAAAAATTACCTACTACGATCATCCTTTCTTAAGAGTAGTGGGTTACTTGCATTTTTGGTTGTGGATCGCAGCTTTGGTGGCAGGTGTGGTGAGCTTGTTTGCAGGGGTAACCCAGAGCAAGGAATATGCCGAACTTGCGTGGCCTATTGACATTTTGGTTGTGATTGTATGGGTGCTTTGGGGAGTTAGCATGTTTGGTAGCATGAGTGTTAGACGCGAGAATACAATTTATGTATCCTTGTGGTACTACATTGCTACTTATGTAGGCATCGCTGTGCTCTACATCTTCAACAATCTCTCCATCCCCACCTACTTCGTGGCAAACATGGGTAGCCTATGGCATTCCATTTCGCTGTATGCAGGTAGCAATGATGCATTGGTGCAGTGGTGGTGGGGGCATAATGCGGTGGCCTTTGTCTTCACCAGCGGGGTGATTGGTACTATTTATTACTTCTTGCCCAAAGAGAGTGGTCAGCCTATTTTTTCTTACAAACTCACCCTCTTCTCTTTCTGGAGTTTGATGTTCGTCTATATTTGGGCGGGTGGTCACCATTTGATCTACTCCACCGTGCCCGATTGGGTGCAAACTCTCTCCTCTGTGTTCTCTGTGATTTTGATCTTGCCCTCTTGGGGCACGGCGATCAATATGCTCTTGACCCTGCGTGGTCAATGGCATCAGCTCAAAGAATCGCCCCTCATTAAATTTTTGGTCTTGGCCAGCACTTTCTACATGCTCTCTACCCTAGAGGGTTCAATTCAAGCGATCCGCTCGGTCAATGCCCTCGCGCACTTCACCGATTGGATCATCGGGCATGTGCATGATGGTGTCTTAGGCTGGGTGGGCTTTTCGCTCATCGGTGCGGTCTACCACATGGTGCCCCGTGTTTTTAAGCGTGAGATTTACTCTGCCAAACTCATGGATGTGCAGTTTTGGCTCATGACTTTGGGAATCGTGTTTTACTTCTCCTCGATGTGGGTGGCAGGTATCACGCAGGGCATGATGTGGCGTGATGTAGATCAATATGGAAACTTGGTTTATCAATTCATCGACACGGTACGGGTGTTAATCCCTTACTATATCATTAGAGGGATAGGAGGCACTCTATACCTTACAGGATTCTTGATTTTCCTCTACAATGTGCTCATGACCATCCAAAAAGGGCGTGTCCTCGAGAAAGAACCCGCTTACGCTACGCCTATGGCTACCCGATAAGGAGCGTGCATGTTTAGTTTTCTGGAGAAAAACCCCTTTTTCTTTACTTTGGCTTTTGTGGTCGCCTTTGCGATCGCGGGAATCGTAGAGATTTTGCCCAATTTCTTCAAATCAGCAAGGCCCATTGAGGGGCTTAAACCTTATAGTATTTTGGAGACAGCCGGGCGACAGGTGTATATCAAAGAGGGGTGTTACAATTGTCACTCTCAGCTTATCCGTCCTTTTCAAGCGGAGGTGCAACGTTATGGGGCTTATAGCTTAAGTGGCGAATACGCTTACGATCGCCCTTTCTTATGGGGTTCTCGACGCATTGGGCCTGATTTGCACCGCGTAGGCGATGTGCGCACCACCGCTTGGCATGAGAAGCACATGCTAGACCCTACCAGTGTTGTGCCCGGAAGTATCATGCCTGCCTATAAGCATTTGTTTACCAAAGATAGCGATTTTGATACAGCCTATGCAGAAGCTTATACGGAGAAAAAAATCTTTAAGGTGCCCTACGATTCGCCCATTGGGGTGGAACTTGGAGATGTCAAAAAGGCTAAACAGCTTTTCTTAGAGGAAGCCAAAGCGATCGTGGATAACATGCAAGACCCTCAAATTGCTGAAGCTCTCAAAGCGGGGCATGTAAGAGAGATTGTGGCTCTCATTGCCTATCTCAATAGTTTAGGACAAGCCAGAATTAATCATACGGGTTTGGTAGCACCTAATTCTCAGGAGCAGAAGTAATGGATTTGGATACAATCAGAGGGCTGGCTTATGTCTTTTTCACTATTCTCTTTACACTCTTTCTTTACGCCTACATTATAAGCATGTATGTGAAGGACAAAAAGGGAATCACGAATTATGAGCGCTACAGTCAATTGGCACTTCAAGACGAACTTCACGATACGCCCATTGAACCACGCACCCCTATCTCAACACGAAAGAGGCTTTGAATGGATATTTTTAAAGACCATATCAATTTATTTGCGCTAGGGGCGGCTCTTGTGATTGTAGTACTCACTGTAAGTATGAGCTCATCCTTATTTAAAGCCATGCGTGAGAGAACCAATAGTAAGGATGTTCTCTATGATAATGGACATCAGTTTGATGGTATCGCTGAATCTGTGAATAACATCCCATCAGGGTGGATTATCTGCTTTTTAATTGCCATCACTTGGGGAATATGGTATATCTTCTTTGGCTACCCACTCTTCAATTACTCCCAGATTGGAGAATATAATAAAGAAGTCGCCCAGTACAATCGTAGTTTTGAGACACGCTGGAAAAACCTACATGGCAAAGATTTAGAGCAAATGGGGCAGGGTATCTTCTTGGTCCAATGTTCTCAATGCCATGGTTTGGAGGCGACAGGTTTGGACAATACAGCGCGCAATTTGGTGAGCTGGGGTAAAGAGGCGGGGATTATCGAGATAATTAAGCAAGGTTCGATGGGTTTGAATTACCAAGCTGGAGAAATGCCTCCTCTTGAAATGAGCGATGAGGACGCCAAGGCGGTGGCAAGCTTTGTAATGGCTAAAATTTCAGAGGTCAAGCACACCAGTTACCCGCAATTGGTGCAAAAGGGGGAAACAATTTTTGCTAATATGTGCGCTGGCTGCCATGGTGTAGATGGCAAAGGTCAGGAAGGCATGGCGGTGAATTTGGCGCATTATGGCACCCAGGTGTTTCTCAAAGAAATTTTGGATAAAGGTAAAAAGGGGCATATTGGAGAGATGCCTAGCTTTGCTTACAGACATTTTAACGATACGCAAGTGCGCGCACTCGCTCACTATATCCAATCTTTGCGAGGAGAGGAATGATGGAAGCTTTAATTAAATTGTTAAATGGCCTATTTGGCTATTGGCTCGTGGTAGTGGTGGTTTTATGCATCGTGGCTTTTTTAGGGTTTAAAGCGGTCAAAATCCAACAAGAAGAGGCTACGCATTACTACAAATTAGATGTGGGTAAAATCCAAATGTTTGAGAAAAATAGACAATTTTATCAGGTTAAGGAATAATGATGTTTACAGGCATGGAAAAATTGCTAGGCTTGTTTTTGATTCTCTTGTTTGTCATCTCGGTGGTGCTTTACTTCATTAAACCCAGTTTCTTGTTTGCAGTTTGATGGGTATGGTAGAGCGCATCCTTGGTCTTGCGCTCTTGTGTTCTTTAGCGTTGTTGGGGGCTGGGCAAAATTTTGTACAGGGTAATGTCGCGCAGCATTTTGTACCTAAGAGTGTGGCGCTGGTTGAGCGCGTTTCTACTGAGTTAAAGCAAAAAACTGGGGTTTCTTTCGTGCTATTTGTGGTGGACACTGATTTAGAAGATAGACAAGCGCGTTTGGATTACCAGCAGGCGCATTTAAAAGAATTAAGTGCCCCATTTGTAGCCTTATTTGCTTACTTTCAAGCACAAAAAATTGCCATTGTGGTAGAGCCTACCAGTTTGCTCGACACGGATCAAATTTTTTTTGAACGCATTGCGCCCTTTTTGCCCAAGAAATGGGGAGAAAATATGAATGACAATAATGCCCGCTTCTCATTTGCCTTGCTCAATGGGTACACTTACATGGCCGATGCCATCGCTCAAAAACACCAAGTGCATTTAGAAAACAATATCCAAGAGGAAAATCATAATAACCTCGTCAAAACTATTCTCTATATTTTGCTCTGTTCTCTCTTGGCACTCTTTTTTTACGGCTACTTTTTTGGAACAAGAAAACATGAATCCTAAAGAGAAGAATTATTGGCCATTAGGTATTTTGGCTGTGCTTTTACTGGGAGTGTTTTTAGTCAGTGCACTAGTAGTGGTCGCCATTAAGAACTCTCCCAAGGACGACAACTCCTATTTGGAGAAGCATACATTTACGGACGCACACATCAACACAATGCTTGCAAATTACCGCACATTTTTACAGAGCTACCATCTCATTTTGCTCACCCAAGATCAGAGTCTCACCCCCCTTTTTCCCTATTATTTGAATCAAAACACGCCCATACTATGGCTCAAATTGCAGGATAACCGCGTGCGCATTGTTATCGAGAAACTTCAACCCGAAGCAACCCCTCTGGATTTGTCCGTTTTACTCATTAGAGACAGAGATGATCTCCAGCCCTTCAGTAAACCCGAATGCTTAGAAAACCAAAAGCAGATCACATGCCAACTGCACCCCTTTAACCTCCCCTCAGAAGGACATTGCAAAATCCTCGTCCGTATCAAATTTAGGGGAGATTACATCCCCCTCATTCAGCCCGCCTATGTGCGTGCTAAAAAGTAAAAGTGTAGTTGACATACCAAGAATACAAACGCCTAATGTAGAGATTCCCATCATTTTTGGTCTGCAAAAAAGGGTTACCCTTGATCATGGGGAATTTGATCCCTGCTTCTATACTGCTATGCTTTAGCAGGCGCACCCTACCCCCCACATTGAAGAGAAATTGAAAAGCCGTTGCCTTCTTGTCTAGCCCCGCAAATTCTAAGGCAACATGCGCAAAGTCGGGCGTGGCTAAAATCCACGAGTTACCCGCAAATTGAATCCCCCCCACTGCGCCCAAAGCCATCGCCTTATTATTGATCACATTGAGCACAATATCTGCTCCCGCGCCATAAGTGAGCATGTTGGGCGCAATGGGCTTATTATTTCCGACCAGCTCTTGCAAGATACCCATGACATTGAGCTGGCAGTTGGGCAAGCCCACACTGGGCAGTGGTGGAATTGTGGGTGGGACTCCTGGTGGCATACCCGGTGGCGCAGCAGGAGGTTTTATAGCGGGAGCTTGACACACAAGCGGACCACCAGATGCATTTTTCTTGGCGGCGAACTCTATGCCCTGTGCATGGGCGTAGTCAAAGAAACCATAGAGTTTGAGACCAAAAAACTTGCTAGGAAACATCTGATAGCCTATCTGTATACCAAACCCCTTTAGAGGAGTTGTGAGCTCAGTGGACACCCCTTTATCCTGCATGCGAATCTGGGCCTTACCTTGCTGATACCCACCTCCAATAAAGATGCCACTTCCATCATTCGCACTTAAAAGAGAAACTAAAGATAAAGCTACAAGAGACTTAATACGCATTACTACATCCTTTCTTAGAGATTTTTTCTATATCGGTCAATCTCCCTCAAAAGAGGAGATTCTTGGCTAATTTAGCATATTTTGGCGGAAATTCCAGCAAAATGCGATCCGTTTACTCTTTACTAATAAAAATAAATACCCCTAAATTTGCCTCATATACATGCACATCTAACCAGCGGAATGTGCCAAGTGATTGCTATGCATTTGCACTACACTATTCTCAAAGGCTGAGACTAAAATAATATACTCAAATACCAAAAAGGTCTATTATTGAGTTGATTATGCTACAAATAAGGTTACCTTAAGAGAAAATGCCTTATTAAACAGAACCTAAATTCATCCACATGGTGTGTTTGACGAGAGTTTAATTTTTAGAGGTAAAGCAAATCGGCATGTTCTACAATATAGTTAAACTATGGTAAGCAGGGGTGGTTTAAGTACAGGGAGGTGTCCCATGAACACTTTCAGATTTTTGCGAAGGGGGTTGGTCTCCGTCTGTGTGTCTTTGAGTTCGTTACTAGGCTATGGGGGAGATGTGAGAGACGGGTTTTTTATAGAGGGGAGCATAGGGGCACAGAGCAGTGGTGTATCTTCTTATGGTCCGAATGCCACGGCCTCAACCCCCTCTAAAACCCTCAACGCCGCTTCGTTGCAAGCAAGCCTCAACAGTCACCTAAAAGAGCTTGCTACTGCATTGCAAAATCTCAATGCTACTGCGGCGCAGGTGGGATCTACCAAGGATATTTTGCAACTTTCCCCTCTTGATATTTCAGGGACCATGCGCGCTCAGATCAAGGGTTTGGAAGCGCAGATCCAAATGGAAATCGGACAACTCAAAACACTTGTGGGCACGAACCCTAATGCCCCCAATGTGGCAAACGATCAGGCGATCATACAGGATTACGAGAAAGTCTTGCAGTCCTTGCAGGGTTATGGTGTTTCTATCATTGGTGAAGTTAATAACTATGATAACACACTCGCTCAGGCTCAGATTGCGTTTAAGGACTTAAAAAATGCCATCGCATCCAGAAACAGCGCGAGTCAAAAAGCCTATGATGCCGCTTACAGTGCTTATGAGCAGAAGAAACAAGCTTTCTCAGCCGCTAGGGATCAAATAACGCGCTTCATGGGTCAGTGTGTGGGGGGATCATGCGGTCCATCAAGCGTTAGCCCCGCAGAGGGGGCAGCACAGGTGGAGCAATTCTCCAATAGTATCTTGCAGGGCATTTTGGGGATTGCTCAAAATCCCGATACAGATAGTATTATCTCCATCAATCAGTATTATAACTCTTATAGGACGGGAGTTTCAGGTGTCTGTGCTCCTACCTCCACTACTGCTAACATACCTAATTGTTTTAGCAGTGTGGACCCTGTCATGAGCAATTTCTCGATCGAGAATCTAGTCAGAGACTATGCATGGTTTTTCCAGGAGGCTAAAGAAATTGGCGAATCGCTTAGTTTAAATGCCCCTCAAGTTGACGTAGCAGCTAACGGACTTGTGGCCGTTTATAACACGCTATCAAATATCATGCAGACAACCCTGGGTAATTATAGCAGCATCATCCCCACGCCCGATCAGTATTTCCGCCCCCCCGCGGTACCCGTCCTCAAACCCATGCCTTCTCCTCCCACGCTAGGCTTCAAATACAACAATCTTGCCCCCCAAATTACCACAGCTGCTAATACGATCAACACCGTGGGGACCATCCATGCGCCCGGGCAAATCGTCGTGCCTGACCTATCACCCTTTAGTAATATCATCAACCACTTTGCTAGAGCATTTCAAAATGTCAATTGGAATGCCAATGTAGGTGTGGGATACCAATATTTCTTCAGCCGTCATTTTGGATTTGATGTGCAGGTCAGTGTGGGTTACAATTATCTCAACAGCCCTCTCTTTAGGAAGTCTCCCATATTTAAATCCATGCAGGGCTTTAACTGGGCGATAGGGGGCAATGTGATCTTTGACTTTATAGCTCCTAGTAGTCAAAGTGGGCTGTTTGTTGGCTTATTTGCAGGTATATTAGGGGTGGGGAGTCACTACTTCTTAGATACCAAAAGTTCCCCACTGGTTCGGGCTAGCGATTTCAATGCGCGTTTAAATGTGGGGATCAGATTTCAGTTTGATCGCAATATTATTAAAGTGGGCATTGAAGATCCCTTGTACAGCCATGTCATTGACATGCAAGCGGGCGATACCCACTTCATTGTGGATGAAACCCCTAGAAATTTTGACATTTACATTTCTTTCGCACACCTATTCTGATCAACAAGGCAGGCTGTTAGGGCTTGCCCCAACTCACCCAGCCTAGCCCCCCTAGCCCCAATTCCACTTCCGCCAGGAGAATTTGAAAACCTAAGGGCTAGCCCGTGCGGGGGAATTTTAAGCCCATTTGCCTATACTGGGCCTAAAAAGGACCTTGATGTCACAGCCCGCAATTATTCCCGTAGTAATGGCCTTTGACAAAAATTACTGCTTGCCTGCAGGTGTGGCCATGCACTCTATGCTCACCCATGCGGCACGCACCAGAGAGGGCGTGCCCTTGTTTTATAAAATTCACTGCTTGGTTCAGGGCTTAGACACAGATCATGAGATCGAACTCCAAAACGCTCTCATGCCCTTTAAAGATTTTTCGAGTTTGGAATTTCACGATCTCGATTGGTT
>NZ_JAERIS010000036.1 GCF_017979425.1 Helicobacter salomonis
TGGCTACATACTGGATATAGCTAGTTATGGATTGTTGAAACAAGAAGCCCAGTCGTCTTTGGTGGGTGGTTCACAGAATGAATAACAAGGTAGATGTTAATGGCCTAGAGAGAATCCAAAACTCTCAAGAGCTCATGCAAAAAACGCAACGCCTGCATGAGATTCAAACCAAACTGGAGCAAGCAAAGGTTTGGGATTTGGTCAATGAGCTTATAGACATCAAAGCACAATGGCCATGCTCTTTGAGAAACCCAAACGGGTTAGACGCACTAAAGCACAGATGCAGGCAGAGAGAGCGCACATACAAGCAGAAATAGAAAGGGTGGCTAAAGAACAAGAGGCAACACAAATGCAAGTTCAGCCTAAAAAGCCTGGAGGTAGAAAGCCTAAAGGGGAGAGTAAGGGTGTAAAGATGATGTGCAGGGAAGTATACCCGTGGCTCTTAAAGGGGGAGAGGAGTGTGTAAATGTCCTACAATCGTTTTGGGGATTGGGGTATTGGTAGACGGGTTGAGGGTATCAGAGCGATTGCGGGGATTGTGATAGATTCTTCGACTTTTATTGCATGTCAAGAGAAGCATTTTAGAAAGAATACATGTAAGAGGGTTACGAACACTTTGCACGATGCCGCACTTTTTGTATTTTTTGAATAAGAAAAGAAAAACTAGAAAAACCACTCCTAATTTACCACAATCTTTACTCGGTCGTTCACGATTTTTAACATACCTCCTTTACTGAGTATTTGTGGTGATTTTGTCACACTTCACCTTACTTTTTCATGTAACTTAATGGTCAGAGAAAAACTTTAAGAGAAAGCTGGGTATGTATCGGACTGGATTAAAACAACTCACCTAACACTAGGGCAAAATTGCCACTAAATCTCAAAAAAATCGCCCATTTCATTTCACAACATCAAAAACTATACACCTAGTTAAAATACATCGAAACATTGCGCTTGAATCCTATTGCTGTTTTAAAAATCCCCATCGTTCCATAATCTGTAGATGTTGTAGCGTAATATCTTGGCATGGACAGTAGAGGAATATGTGTGCCTATTTCAAAACCATTGTGTTCGCCAACATTGGTCCTAAAACCAAAGGTTAAAGGCAGTTGAAAATAACTCCGTCCCATTTGTAGTTTACAAGCACTGTTGCTTTTACAAGCACTTAGAGCCGTTTGTAACATTGCGCTGTTAATTATCCATGAACTCCCCGTCAACATCAACCCTAAAAACAGTCCGCTAGTGGTGTTATGATCTTCGCTTTCAAAGAAGTTACACAGACCATCCACACCTACACCATAGACGACATTGCTAATATCATAAGTTTGTTTTGCCCCCTTACCTCTGCTATACCCCAAACCCCCATAATAACGCAATCCCCAACGCTCATTTCTACCAAAGAACTGTTTGTAACCCACCTGCATATTAAATCCATAAAGATTAGCACTTGTATAGCGGTGTTGCATCGTGGAAGGGATTGTCTCGATGCTGTTCCAAAACTCTGTGCGATAGGCTTGATAGTATTCTTTCAAAACTTTCTGAGCCGCCTGAGAAAGGGCAGAGACTCGGCTTACTGTGTATCTAATAGATGAGCCAATATTACTCCTTTGAGTAGGATTTGGAACCACAAGATTTCCATTAGGAGCACTGATGAGCGTATTGAATAATGTCTTGGTCAGTGTATTGGCAGCATTCTCTAATATACTCATCTGGGCCTGCAAAGTGGAGATGGTGGCGCTACCCTCCAAATCCCAGGACAATTTACTTATTCCTAAAGATTTTGCCACTTGCTGGCTGGTAGCTTCAAACGGTGCGTAATCTGCTACAAGCCGGGGGACCTGATCAAACTTGTCCTTTTTATACTTATCCATAGTAAACTTAACATAGCCTCCCAACTGATCAAGGAGATTCCCCACAACACTACTAGGTGCGCTAGGTGTAGCTGCTTGAGCACTTTCAATGGTATAGGATACCCACGCAGGAATCAAGAGTTGCTCGCTTTCTTCGTATTGGACTATGGCCGCGTCAATATCGCTCTTGCCATTCCATTTCTCTATGTCACCTAGTGCCGTGAAACGATTATGTTGTGGATTATTAGAGCCACTCCAAGGAGGGCTCTTAAATGGTACATCCCTTGCACCTGGTGCATGCCAACCAGTTTCTGGAAAAACTTTAGCAAGGTCTATCTTTTTTTGCACCATTTGCGTGCTTATTTCGCTAGTAGCGCTGTCTTGAGTGATACGAGAATACTGAAACCCCGCTTACACATAAACCCCGTCGCTCTCTGCATGTACAAACGCGGATAGAACCGCCAATAGAACCAGCCACATAAACGCAATATACACTAATAACCCAAAAATAAACAAGGAGGCATCTCTAAAAATGGGGTTTTTGAAATGAGCTCAAACGAAACATCTCTCTAACTTCATCATTATGTGCTATTGCTCACATTGCCTTCTTGAGCATTATCATCACCAGCATCAACAATATTACCTGATTGTGTAGCCATCAATCAACCCTTTAAATAAGATAAGGCATTATACAATACAACAAAGTCCTATATCCCCCCGTTAGGGGGGGCTATATTTGTGAGTTTATGAACTTTAAATTTAGGGGTGTCTATCAAAAATAAGGAAGATAGCCCCAAGCTAAAAAGAGGAAGGTTGAAATGAACTGAAACAACCATAGTCATCCAACAATGCAAAAACCAATGCGCGTTTCTCATGGGATAAGTGCAAAACACGCAAAAAAATACAATGCCATAGTAGTTCAGCATGGTCTTTAATATGGACGCTCTCCATCCATGCAACTTAAACAAGACAAAAGCAATGATAGTAATAGCGATTAAAAAAAGCGGAATGGAGAAAAGCAACCATTTTTTATCACCAATATATGCCCAAAAGATGAGAGCTCCTACGCTAAGTACGATTACTCCCATGTATCTTGGAGGAGGGATAATGACAGAGTAACATAACACAAATCCTAAAGCAATGAGTCCTAAAGAGATGCGTTTATCAGGGCACAACGCTAAAATGACAGAACTTATTTTAAGGCACATTGTAAAGAAAATTATATGAATTCCCCGCGCGCGTAAATCATTATCGGGAATAAAAACGATGAAAAACACAATCAGGGAAAATAAGAATATATTGGCAACATGTAAAGCTTGTTTGATAGCTTGTTTGATAGCTTGTTTTTTGTCCATTAAAATCCTTCTAACTCACGACTAAGATTAAACATAGCGTTTCTAAGCATTTTGGAGCACGATTTTGCAAAAAAGAATACCTGCAGCACCTCACCATCCTAAAACGATTGTAGAGCATTTTAAACGCAAAAATTCACACTTTTTAGAAGCCATTAGAGAATTTGTCTTAAAAATCCAAGCAGATTTAGACTCCAAAAAATGCCCAAAAAACCGCTTCTAAAAATTCATCTGATTTTCAGGCTCTAAATGGATAGACACGATTTCGCTCTTGGTAAAAATGCGTACAGGTGGTCCCCAAAAGCCACAACCGCTACTCACAATCATTTGGCAACCTTTTAAATGATAATGCCCGTAGATGTATTTTTGATCCAACCACACCAAGAGAGTAAAGGGGAATATCTGCCCAGCATGGGTGTGTCCGCACAAGATCAAATCGGGTTTTTGCTCCAAATGTGTTAAGGATTTGGGTTGGTGGGAGAGTAAAACACTGGGCAGATTGGGGTCGGCTTGGGTAAAGATAGTCTTAAAATCGGGTTCAAAACGCTTAAAGCGATACCCTATAAGGTCATTTACCCCCATTAGATTAAGCCCTGCAACTTGAACACTCTCATTCTGTAATACGCGTAAATGATTCTTTTTAAACACTTCAACAAGCGCATCCACCCCGTGGTAATATTCATGGTTGCCAAGTACGCAATATACGCCATATTTAGATTGGATACTTTTAAGCGGGGTTAAATCCTTTTGCACCAACTCCGCCTTCAAATCCGCCAAATCTCCCACAATCACGACGATATCCGGATCAAGCGCATTGATACGATCGACAATCTTTTGCAAGTAATCTTTTTTAAGATACGCACCTATGTGCACATCGCTGATCATTACAAGGTGGCACGCTTCTTTTAAATTTTTTAGCTTGACACTCCGCCTTGTGATCACAAGATTGGTTGAATTGTAAAAGCCCTTTGCCATAGAGGTAAAGAAAATCCCTAGTAGACCTATATCCAAAAGTTTTTTAAGGCTTTGGCGTCTGTGCGTATCTGTGCTTTGAGGAAGTGTTTTAAGCGCGATGGAGTGCAATAATAGCAGGCAGAACAGAATAAAACTTGCAGCCATACTCATCCCGCCTAGGGCATACAAGAAAGTATGTAACGCCTCCAAATGGGCAAAAACTTTCATCTGCACGACCCGATAGAGAATGTTTAAACCATACAGACAAATAGGAAGAAAGCGCAAAAAGGGATAGGTAGACTTCCTTAGCCTCAGATAGCTAAAGAGGTTCATGCAAAAGAAGACGAAAAGAAAAATTAGAGTAAAAGTTGTTACGCTCATAGGGGCGAATTTTACCATGTTCATCCGCATTTGGTTTAAACGTCAACAAATCTTTTATTTCACATAATTTTTATCATTAATATGGAATTAATATTAAAAAAAGTGGACATTCAATTGCGGTTGGTGCATACTCGTTAGTTGTATATTTTCAGAGCTGATCTGCGCCTTAAAATTTAGTATTTGAATTGGTTCGTTGTTTTAAGACATGGTTTTTAGCTTACTCAGCTATTGTAGGCAATTTTAGAACATGTTTTGAAGTCGCCAAGCGTCTATGTCGTTACTATGTTTGAAGGTGTAAGCAAAATAATCAGGAGCATCACACTCAGGGATTTCTCTCTTAAAAAAGTCCATCTCTTTCTTGTCTCTATGGTGGCGTTTAGCGATCTCTAGGTCTGTAGTTGTGGGCTCAAGGATTTTAAACAGAGATAGAACATCCTGCTCTGCGTCTTTGATTTTAGCGATGAGTTGCACTTTTTCAAAAGTGTAGAGCCTACCATTTTTGCAATCTGCTACTAACTTACCTCCTTGTGTAGGCATGGGTCGTTGCAACACATAAATCTCTGTATGTTGGTCTGCATCTGTGGGTGTATTTTGGGTGGAAGTGTTTGCTTTAGGGGAAGTTTTTGTGGCTTTGGCATTCTTGCTTTTGTGGGCAGTGTTTAAGAATCTGTCTTTAAATGTATCAATGTTTTCAAACACAAGAGTGATGTACTCATTGCCACAGACTTGAAACAGCTGTATATACTTTCTGTCTAGAGCGATTACCTCCATCATCTCGGGGTTTAAACACCCATTTATCCTAAACTGCGCGCAAATTCTTTTAGTTTGTGGGCTAGCTTGGATGCTCTCGACCATGAAATTCTCAGGAATTCAGTGCTAGCGCACTGCTTACATTGAGAAATTATCTGTGGGGGAGACCCCCACACCCCCCTGGAGCTTTTGAGAGGAGAAAAATTGAATTTAAAGGGCCATATAACGCTTTAGGGGTGCAGATAGGGTTTGGGGGGGTTGAGGGGTGTTGTGTTGATTATAGAGCGTTCCAGAGGGGTCTACTAAGGTGTTTTGAAATGAAGAGGAGAGAAGATGTGTTTTAGGGATGTAAAGCGAAGCATTTTGAGTTCTTGTGAGAGGATTTGCAAGGATTTTAGCTGGTAGTGGTATCAATGGGCTTACACACAAGAACTTTTGAGGCTTTTGGATAGCTGTGAGAACAAGATTACAGCTTATAATCAAAAATGGCTCTAAAAACGTATTTTAAGCGCATTTAGGGGTAGGGGTTATCTAGTATGGTTTTGTTCTAAATCGCGTTGAATGACCCATCTATGGGGCTAGAAATGCTATGTATTCTCTTGAGTGGTTTTATGGGAATTTTAGATTGTTATCTTTTTATGCGCTTTTCTTGCTTTTAGACTTAGTTTGAGATGGTTGGGGTTGGATTGTGCAACGACTATTTTGTTGTTTAACGATCTTTCATTTACTCGAAAGATCCACTACAATCCCTAAAATAAGCGTTTATGCGCTGTTATAACACTTAAAGCTTGACGCTAAAAATAGATGTACGCAGTCTCTCTATGCGTTATACTCGAGAACAATGCTTATACGTTGCCTTATTCTTGCTGGATGGCTCAAATTTGATCTCAAAATACCTAAATCATCACGCTCTTTGAGTCTAGTAGGTTGTTGGTTCACATTTGCTAAGATTTCTTTAAGATTATAAAAGTTGCGCCTTTATCCAAATTGCGCGTAAAACTCCGTCCTTTAGGGCTTAAGATGTAAGCGCACTCTAAGAAAAGAAAGGCTATTTTTGCAATAGGTAAGTGAGGTTAGTGAAAACCTGATGTGGCAGAGTTGGATGCGCTCATTCTAGCCACTAAAAACTAGCACGATGACAGGTTGGCAACTGATCTCCGCCCATATCAGTGGGTCTGTAAGTCTTTTGGGTTAGGGACTAGCCTTGCGGACTATAAACAGCAAAGCCTTTCGAGCTCAGAAACGCTGGTTTCTGTTAGTTAGGAAGCTCCTCCCTTTAGGGAGGAGCGGTTCACAGTTGTGTAAGATTAGGCCTGGTAGGGGGTTGCACTTGGAGACTCTAATCTCCTAGTTACAAAAAGTCTCATTTTTTCTATACTCCTCCATTTTACGCCAACAATAGCGCAACAAAGCTCCATATTGGTTTGAGGAGTTATTTTGTGGCGCGCTCTGCACTTGGGGAGCTTGTGTTGTTTGGGGAATCTGTTGGCTCTGTGGGGTTTGTTGGATTGGTGTTCTTTCTACGATTTGAAAGCCCTCAGGGTAAGTCATTAGATGAAGATTTTCTGCATGTCTAACAAAATATCCTAAAGCCTGTTGCATGGCTTCCTGTGTGAGATCAAGACTACTTGCAACGCGTATTTCTGCAGGAATTGTAAAACTCTCCTGACCGCTTGCAATCACAAAACCATGCCCTGCGTCAATATCTAGCCCCGCTTTGTCTATAAACCACTCCCAAAAGCTCTCAGAGTCAAACTCTTGCCACAACTCCCCATCACACCGCAACACCTCAAAACCACCAGGTTGAAACACTCCCACCCCAATTTGACCATTTACATGCACGATGAAAAAATTAGCCATCAATCTTTCCTATCGCAACGGGTTTTTCAAATTTTTTCACTTCTTGATACACCTCTCTAGCACTCATATCCGGGTTCAAGACTTGATACATGTCATTGAGTTTATCAGAGATCAAAATCCGATCAGAAGTGCTCTCTAACTTACCCTCTAAATGTTGGGTGAGTTTGTCCATGTCTGCACCCTTAAAATTGTCTAGTACTCCCTCTAAAACTTGAGCCTTATGCGCATCTGTGCCTCCTGCCTTTTGTACATGTGTGCTTAGGGTTACCCAGCTCTCAGGGCTAAGTTCTACTCCCTTTTTCTCCTCAATGGCTTATCCTCATTATAACCCCACCTCCATCTAGCGTAATGGTTATGCACAAACCCAAAGACATTGTTTTTGGGCAAGTAAAAGCTGATGCTATCAAGGGCGATCACTTCTGCTTTTTCCACACTTTGTTTAAAAATCTCAAAACAAGCATTAACATGCTTAGTAAAAGAATGCTTAGGGTTTGAAAGGTTATCGTTGTTCTCAAACTCTTTTCAAGGTGTTCTTGAGTGAGATAAATGCCCTTGATGGTCTTAGTGCGTTCCATAGCATCCTCCTTAAAGTTTGATGACAGATTGGCGTTTGACTTCACCGGTTCTAGCGTGTTTAAAGCCCCGCAACAACACTTGGGTAATTTTGCCGCTCGCATTGGTGCTAGAGCGGTGGCGTTGGTGCTTGGTGGGGTCGTAAGTTTGCCCGACTTCTAAGGGGTCTAGTTGGTAGAGGGTGGCTTGTTCGTAGTAGGCAAAGAGGGCGTAAAAGATTTCTATGAGGGTTTGCGCGCCCTCTGTGTCGCTTTTAAGTGCATTGTTGGTGTAATCCCAAATGATGTCGATATTTTTACCCTGAATACCGGCGGACAAAAAGCAAGTGGATCGCCCCCTTTAAAGAGATTAGATAAGCCTTGTTTCACACTTATAGGCAAAGTTAAAAACAATTCGCAAGCTTTGACTTTGTGTCTATCTAATCTGAGTGGGCTTGCTTTAAGGCTTCTTGCGTGCGCTTTAACTCTGTTTGTTTTTGTCTGTCTGCCTCTTGCAGGTTAAATCTTGTTCTAAAGTGGCTAGCTGGGTTTTATAGCCCTGCAATTCTGCTTGCACCTTTTGGTATTCTTGGCGCGCTCTTTGCTCTTGCCCTGCAATGTGCGTTGCATCGGTTTTTTTCTTGGCTTAAAAACAGATTTCTGGAGCACTGGATAAGACATTTAAGCATTGCTTCTTGTACCTCTTGATCTTGGAGTAAGTCTAAAAATTGGGTTTTTAGGGGGTTTCTATCGGTGTGCTCTCTTCCATGGTAACCTCTATTATTGATGTGATTAACATTGTGGCAAAAAGAGCCCCTATTCGCGTGCCCCTACCCTAGTGTGATCGCCCTGCTTTTGTGCTATACTCCAGTAGCGTAGGCGGGAAAACTTGTCAAGGAGTGCGCGGTGGAGTTTTTAGGTTTTTTGGCGATTTTGGTCGTGGTCTGTTTGCTCTTTTTCAAGCCCAAATCAGAAAAATTGGCTTTTGGAATTTTTATGCTGGCGTGCTTGGTGGAGTTGGTGATGTTTGTCGCCCACACTTCGAACTTCTTCCCCAATGTGAATTTGTAGAATTTCTAAACCATGAATTTTCTTTGAAGTAGACAACATGAAGCAATCTAAGACCTTTTATTTTCTGTTCTCTTTAGCCGTTATTGGCATTGTGGCTTTGCCTGTGGGCATTGGCAATCTCGTTTTAGGCTTTATTTACGGGGATTCCCCCTGCATTCAATGCTGGGCAGAACGCCAAAGTATGCTCTATATAGGCGTAGCAGGGCTTTTTATTTTGCGCTATGGGCTCAAGCCCAAGTATCTAGCCATCTTGCTTTTAATAACGGCTGGGGGCTTGTATCAAAGTTTTTACCACTATGGTAACCACGCCCTAGAGGATGTGGGGCAGGGCTTTGCGCTCACCATTTTAGGATTGCACACGCAATTTTGGGCACATGTGGTGTTTTGGGCAGTGGTGTTGATATTGGGGGTTCTCCTATGCTTTGCACCCAGCTTGCAAACTTTAGCTCAAGAAAGAGGGGTTTATACTCAGACAACCCGACGCACTTATAGAGATTTGAGCAAGGCCAATAATTTGGCTTTTCTAGTTGTGGGTGTGATTGCGATCACCAACATGGTGCAGGCTTTTATCTCTACAGGTCCCGTTCCCTATTTAGGGCAGGGTGATCCTATCCGCTTTTCTTGGAATTGGAGAGAAAATGTGTGGAGCACGAAAAATTGGCAACACATGGGGTTTCCTAGACAACTGGGGAAGCGAATCGTAGACACCCCCATTTTAGCCGATGCCCAGTACACTTGGGATTATGACTACCACAATGCCCCCCTAGAAATCCACAAAGAACTAACTCTGCGATCCCAAAAAATCAGCTCATTGAATCTTAACGCCCCCATTAGCGATCTCTTATTCTTGAGCGCGCCTAGCACTTCTATCGTTGTCCCTAAAAATCCTTTAGCCATGTCCATGACCTCCCAAGGTTGCGCCCCTGTGCATAAATCTGACAAGGTGTATTTTTCTCCAGATACTTTTGCTGGAGATAACGCGCTTTTTAAAAATACCTTTTTAATTGGCACACAAAAAGAGGGCTTTTATGTGGCTAATAAAGACTTAGAAACGCTGGTTACGCATTTTGTGCTCGACAAATATTATGCAGCTACCGTAGAGAATTTTGTCGGGGTGAACATGGTGGGCAATTTGATTCGCGTGATGGGGCAGAATAAGAGCAGTGCTGATGTGCGCTATAATCCCAAGGCTGGGAATAATTTTGTCAACTTTTTGCAGGGTGCAGATCACTTTGAGGAGCTGGGACGCAGTCGCCTGCGCACCAGTCGTGCCTCTACTTACTATGTGTTGAGTGCTAGGAGCGATGGGGTCTACACTTACATGCTCAGTGTGCCTAACCAACGCTACAAGGACTTGATCTTAGTGCGCATGCTCGATCGAGATTTGGGTTTGGATTCTGAGCGCGTCGTGCAGGCTAGCACAAATAACCCCCTAAAGCCTAAGCGTGATCTAGGCGAATTTTACATCACCGGATTAGCCCTCTATCAAGGAAAACTACTCGCCTTGAGCAAGGCGTTTAACACGCTTTTGGTCATCGACCCGATGAGTGCGCAGGTGTTAGATGCCTATGGTCTGCCTAGCCAAATCCACAACGCCAGCGCGCTAACTTTAGTCGATGATTCTCTGGTAGTGGTGGGTTATGAGGCAGGGCAGAACACCTTTTACACTTTGGACCTCTCCAATTTTTCTCCTAACACGACTCCTATCATAGAGTTGCGCCAGCAGGCCCCTGAGCTACATTCTCAAGGGTGCTAGCTTGATTGCGCCTGAGTGGCGACTCATCGCTCCTGCTATCAATTATGCTACAATGCTACATCTTCATTTTCAAGGAGTTTTATGTCTTACAATCCTAAGTATTTATCCCAGCCCACAGAGGGGCAGGCAATCACTTATAGAGATGGCAGGTTACATGTGCCCAACCACCCCATTATCCCCTTTATTGAGGGCGATGGCATTGGCGTAGATATTACTCCAGTGATGCGTAAAGTAGTGGATGCGGCCGTGCAAAAAGCCTATAAGGGAGAGAAAAAGATCGCATGGTATGAGGTCTTTGTAGGCGAAAAATGCTATAACAAATTCAGAGATAAAGAAGGTCTGGGTTTGGAGGAACAATGGCTGCTGCCCGATACCATTGATGCGCTCAATCACTTTAAAGTTTCTATTAAGGGACCTCTAACCACCCCCGTAGGCGAGGGTTTTCGCTCCCTCAATGTGGCCTTGCGCCAAAAAATGGATTTGTATGTGTGTTTGAGGCCCGTGCGCTGGTATTCTAGCCCCAGCCCTGTTAAAGAGCCTGGTAAGGTGGACATGGTGATTTTCCGCGAAAATAGCGAGGACATTTACGCGGGCATTGAATTTAACCAGGACACCCCAGAAGCTAAAAAACTCATCAAGTTTTTACAAGAAGAGTTGCATGTTAAAAAAATCCGCTTTCCCCAAACAAGCAGTGTAGGCATTAAACCCATTAGCCTAGAGGGCACAGAAAGACTTGTGCGCAAGGCAATTCAGTACACCATCGATAATGATCGTGCTAGCCTGACCTTCGTGCACAAAGGTAATATTATGAAATACACGGAGGGGGCGTTTATGAAATGGGGTTATGCCCTAGCCCAAAGAGAATTTGGCGCCAAATTGCTGGATAAGGGTCCTTGGTGCACGCTCAAAAATCCTAAAACTGGTAAAGAGATTGTGATTAAGGACATGATTGCCGATGCTTTCTTGCAACAAATCTTGCTACGCCCTGCTGAATACGATGTAATCGCGACCATGAATTTAAATGGGGATTATATCTCCGATGCATTAGCCGCGATGGTGGGCGGGATTGGCATCGCCCCGGGAGCCAATATGAACGACAGCGTGGCAATGTTTGAAGCCACACACGGGACCGCCCCCAAATACGCCGGACAAAACAAGGTCAATCCGGGCTCTATTATTTTGAGTGCGGAAATGATGTTGCGCCACATGGGTTGGGTGGAGGCAGCCAATTTAATCGTAGTGGGCATGCAAAAAGCCATTGAGAGCAAAAAAGTTACCTACGACTTTGCGCGTTTAATGGAGGGCGCAACCGAGGTTTCAAGTTCTGAGTTTGGTGAGGTAATTATCGCACACTTGTAAAGAGATGCCCAGATACTATCTGGGCCTAGCTGGCATTGCCCTAAAATAACTTGTCTAGGAGTCGGGTGAACGCGAGCGCGCAAAGCCCCCCGCAAATTCCCGCCAAAGCGTCATCCCCCACCACTCCTAAACCGCCCTTGACTTGTGTGTCGATTTTTCCAATGAGTGAGGGTTTGTAGATATCAAAAAGCCTAAAACCAACAAAACTAGCCGCAATGCCCACTGCGCTCCAGCCCACAATTGCCATGGCCATCCACATGCCCACCAACTCATCGATTACGATGTGTTTGGCATCATGGGTTTGGGTCTGCTCCTCATAGATGTCAATTTGTCTAATGGCAATTAGACCAATCAACAGCGCGCTCAAAAACAGAGTATTGGCCGAAAAATATAAAATGGGCAAACCTAAGAACAACGCAACCGCACTCCCAGCCGTGCCAGGCCCCTTAGGAAATCTACCTGCGTAAAATAGGGTTAAAAAAAGCTCTCGTACATCCATGTATGCATTATAACAAAATTGCTTACAACGAGGGTTTCTTAGGCGTTACCAAGGGCTAACAGCTGATTTAACCTTTTGTGCTAGCATGTACTCGATGCTGACAGATAAGGAGAGTGTATGCAAACAACAACATCCCAGAGAACTCAATCGCTCCACAATAATCCCAATTTAAGCAAAAAGGATGTGTCTGTAGTGGAGAAAATTCTCAGCAAAAACGATCTAAAAGCCCTCGAGATGAAGAAACGCTACGAATCTGATGGGTTATATGTTCTCAATTTTATGAGCTCGCCAGGCAGTGGTAAAACCACCTTGTTGGAGAATTTAGCGGGTTTTGAAGATTTTAAATTCTGCGTCATTGAGGGGGATTTGCAAACCAACAGAGATGCGCAAAGGCTGCTTCAAAAGGGTATTTCAGCCCAGCAGATTACCACGGGAGAGGCTTGTCACCTGGAGGCGGCTATGGTAGAGAGCGCATATGATATTTTGAAAGAAAAGGGGGCTTTTGAGCAGAGTGATTACCTCATTATTGAAAATGTAGGCAATTTAGTCTGTCCTTCGAGTTACAATTTGGGCGCGGCGATGAATATCGTCTTACTCTCCACACCTGAGGGAGATGATAAGGTGCTCAAATACCCCACGATGTTTCTGTGCGCCGATGCGGTGGTGGTGAGTAAGGCAGATTTAATGGAAGTGTTCAATTTCAGGCTCTCGCAGGTGCAAGAGGACATGAGTAAACTCAAACCAGACACGCCCATTTTTACACTCAGCCACCAAGACCTAAATGGTTTGCGGGCTTTCAAGGACTTTTTGGCGGATTATAGAGCGCGCAATTATCAATCTGCCCATGTATTTTAGGGGTGCGCCTTGTGCCTAGCCATTCCTTCTAAGGTAGTTTCCATTGAGGGTAGCACCGCCGTGCTAGAAACTATGGGTGTGCAAAGGGAAGCGAGTTTGGATTTAATGCGTGAGGAAGTGTGCGTGGGGGATTTTGTGCTTCTGCATGCGGGCTTTGTCATGACTAAAATCAATAAGGAAGATGCACTTGAATCTCTGAGGTTTTATGCACAGATGATTGAGGGTGCAGACACCTGAGTTACCTGCATAACGTCTCAAATAATTTTCTACCCCTAGAGGGCAGATTGTGCCACACCCTCATCAAACCCTCCCCCACATTTTCTTTCTAAAAGCTTTT
>NZ_JAERIS010000003.1 GCF_017979425.1 Helicobacter salomonis
GTGCTGGCTTGTTGGAGAGAAAAACTCAAGTGGTTAAAACTAGCTTTCATCAAAAGCGATGCTTTTGTTCCTAGCTCTAAGGTCTGCTCTAGTTGTAGGACACTCAAAGAGGATTTGAGCCTAAAGGATAGAGTATTTAAATGCTTAGGCTGTAGCTTTTCTTTGGATAGAAATTTAAATGCCAGTATAATATTCATAGAGAGAGGGCTTAACTCTTGGAGTAGAGGAGCTAAGACATGCCTAGCATGCAAGTCTCTGGTAATCTTGCAAGCCACTAAGCCAAGCAACTAAGCTAGGGGAGTTGTTAAAACATGTCTAAAACTTTTGTTAGAGTAGTCATCGCTTTTGGTAGGCAGAATCACTACCGATACTAGTTTAACAGATGTGTGGAACGCCTGATAGCTTCAAAACCAGAGCTTCTTGGCAAAAGTCGGTATAATTAGATGTCATCGTGAGCCTTCGTGCATGATGAGACATTTTAGCGCCTCTAGCGTGTTAAAATCCAAACTTAAAAAAGGGAGTGTCGTGTTTAAAAGCGATTACACACATCAACTTGTAGATGTGCAGGACTTCAATCCTAGGGATTACCATATCATTGACATTAGAGATGCCAAATCCTACCGCGAAGCACATTTAAAAGAAGCTTGTCATATGGACGATCTGAATGCCATTAGAGATTTTGCCCTAGCCCACTCAGAGAAAAAAATCTTGTTGCAGTGTTGGCATGGCAATACAGCATCGCATTACGCGAGCGCCTTGCACAGTGCAGGGGTGAACAATGTCTATTTTCTCAAGGGCAATTTTGAAGAGTTTAAAGACTTAGGCTTAGAGTTAGTGGGGAGTTAGTGATCTCTGTCGTGGTGGTGAGCCCCACCCCCTATAAGGGGGATTTAGCCACCTCTTTAGTGTGCAATGAGATTATCTATTTACCTCTACGACATGCCAACTACACACTTAGTTCCCCTTTGAGCGCACCCATAGCCCTAAAACCTCTCCAGGCTCTCATTTTTACTTCCAAACATGCCCCCCTAGCCTTGGAGTACTCCTTAGAAAACACACCCGCTTTGGCCTTTTTGAAAACCCTGCCTGTTTTTGTGTTGGCGGCTAAAAGTGCGCAGACTGCTCGTTCTTTAGGTTTTCACGTTGTGTTTACGGGAAAAAGCGCTCAAGCACCTACCTTTGCTCAAGAAATCCAGTCTCAATTACCCCCCCGTGCGCTCTTTGTGCGGGCTAAGACCACCGCCTCAAATAGCTTAGATCATTTGTCCTCTTTGATTGTTTATGAAAATAGACCTCTTATATTGTCCCAAGAGTATAAGCCCAAACCCCACTCTATTCTCATTTTTACCGCTCCTAGCACCTACCATGCTTTTTTGGCTAATTTTTCTTGGGAGGAGAGTTATAAGGCGATTGCTATTGGTGCGAGCACTTTTAAGGCTTTTGATCCCGCCATTTGTGCCTATCAAAGCCCTAAACCCAGCCTAGAAGCCTGCATCACATTAGCCAAAACCCTTTCCTCTTGTATTAAGATATCCTAAAAAGGGCTTGTATGCACTTCACGTTTTTATGGGCTGCTTTGGGCGGGGCTGTTGGGAGTTCTTTGCGCTATTTTGTGGGCAAGATCATGCCCTCTAGGTTCTTAATCTGGGAGAGTTTTCCTTTGGGCACTTTTAGCGTGAATTTGATCGGGTGTTTTGTGATCGGCTTTGTGGGGCATTTAGCTCTTAAATCCATGTTGAGCGATAAGGCAGGTGTATTTTTTATCACGGGGGTTTTGGGAGGCTTTACAACCTTTTCTTCCTTTGGGCTAGACACCTTCAAGCTTTTACAAAAGCAAGCCATCGGCGAAGCCCTCGCCTATGTACTAAGTACAAATATTCTAGGGTTGGTATGCGTGGCACTTGGCTGGGGTTTAGCCAAACTAGTGGGCTAATTTTTCCTGTGCCTTGAGCTCTAAGAAGTAACGCGTGAGAACAATGGTCTGCAATAAAGTAGCAAAGAAATTAAACACGGGGATCAGAGAGAAAAGATAGGCTAAAATGGAGATTTTATGGTGGCTGATCTTGTGCGTTCTGAGCACCTCTGCGTAGCGCTCTTGATTAAAAACAGAGGTAGCGATATCAAAGGAGAGTGTGTTCTTAAAAAAGAAATAGTGCGGAATCAAGGAAACAAAAACCCCAATAAAAGGAATAAAGTAGAGTGGGGAGCACACCAGTAAGAACATGCACAAATAGGCGAGTTGTTTGAGGAAGTGCTGTAGGCAAAGCCCCATGTCACCAAAACTCTCTAGGGGTAAATTAGAATAATCTCTCTTGTGCACATAAGCAACCACAATGGGGGTGTAAAAGATTGCTACCAAAACATTGCCAATTAAACTCAAAATCAGCACAGATAAGCCTAGCAACATGTAGACGAAAAACTTAAAGACTAGCAAGAAAAGGGCGGGCATAAACCCTCCACTATGAGCGTAACGATACCAACTCGTGGGCAAAAAACCCTCTAAAATGCGCACCATGTTATCCCCAAAATAAAACAACAAAATCCCCCAAAATAGCAACCCGATGAGGACGGGACCTAAATTTACAAACAGCATTTTCCAACTCAAAAAATCTTTCCAACTCTCTTGGATAGTGCGCAACGGACTCTTCATAGGATTCTCTCTCTATCGTATATTTAAGCTTTGCATGCTAAAATGCAAGCTTATGTGTGCTTGTCATAGCAGGCTCTCATTTTACAATACTTTGGAGAATTTTATGGTTAAAAGAAGCGTGTTGAGTGTGGTTTTGGCCAGTGTGCTTGGCGTGGGCATGGTAGGGGCGACCACCCTGGCGACCGTCACTTTCCCGGACACACAGACGAGCAAAAAAAGTAAAAAAAGTAGTCAGCCCGATGTGGTGAGCATCACAGAAAACGACTTTGATGTGATTAAGCAGAGAAACCCGAACTTCGACTTTGATAAGCTCAAGGAAGAGCAAAAACGGGGCTTGCTGGAGCAAGCGATTAATAATCTCTTGATTGAACGGGAAGCCAAAAAGGAAAACTTGGAGGATAGCGAAGAGTTTAGGCATAGCATGGCAAGCTATAAAAAACAACTTCTGGTCGAGATTTGGGCCAAGCGTAAGGCGGAAGCTATCGGCAAGGAAGAAATTCCTGAGAGCAGACTCAAGGAATACTACGAGGCGAACAAATCAAAATTTGTGCAACAAGAAGCGCAAGCTAGACATATCTTAGTCAAGACGGAAGCCGATGCCAAGCGTGTTATCTCCGAACTCAACAAGGTGCCCAAGAATAAGTTAGAGCACGAGTTTATCAAAATTGCCAACCGTGATTCAATCGATCCTAACACTAAGAATACGAAAAATGGGGGTGATCTAGGCAAATTTCAAAAAAACCAGATGGCACCTGAATTCTCCAACGCAGTGTTTGCTCTCAGGCCTGGCACTTATACCAAAAAGCCTGTCAAAACGGAATTTGGTTATCACATCATCTATTTGATAAAGAAAAATGAACCCATCACCCCTACCTATGCGCAAGCGAAGCAGACGATCATTGGAATTTTGAAGGAACACCAATTCCAAGAGTATGTTAAAAATGAGCTGGATAAATTGCGTAAACGGGTTAAGATCGATATCAAAAATCCCTGAATCTCTATCATAAATTTTAAGGACCATTATGTTAGTCAAAGGAAGTGAAATCCTCAATAAGGCCCACGAGGAAAATTATGGTGTGGGCGCATTTAACTTTGTAAATGTAGAAATGTTGCGAGCCATTTTTGAGGCCGCGGACAGCGCAAAATCCCCTTTAATCGTGCAAGCCAGCGAGGGGGCAATCAAATATTTAGGTATTGATATGGTTCTAGGTCTGGTGCACACTATGTCTAAGCGTTATCCCCATATTCCCGTGGCTTTACACTTGGATCACGGCACCACTTTTGAGAGCTGTAAAAAGGCTGTGGATGCGGGCTTTACCTCTGTGATGATCGACGCATCTCACCATCCCTACAAGGAAAACTTGGAGCTCACCAAACAAGTGGTGGATTACGCCCATTCTAAAAATGTGAGCGTAGAAGCTGAATTAGGTCGTCTAATGGGCATTGAGGACAATATCTCTGTAGATGAAAAAGATGCGGTTTTGGTCAACCCTGATGAAGCCGAGGAATTTGTCAAAGTGAGTAAGGTGGATTATCTCGCTCCTGCTATTGGAACGAGCCACGGAGCGTTTAAATTCAAGGGCGAGCCTAAGCTAGACTTTGAAAGACTTGTCGAAGTCAAAAAGCGCACCAATATCCCGCTTGTCTTGCATGGAGCTAGCTCCATCCCCGAAAATGTCCGCGAAGCTTTCTTATCCACAGGTGGGGATTTAAAGGGAGGCAAGGGCGTGCCCTTCAGCTTCATCGAGGAGTCCATTAAGGGCGGGATTAATAAAATCAATATCGATACAGATTTGCGCCTAGCCTTCATAGCACAAGTGCGTAAAATGGCACAAGAGAGCCCTTCTGAATTTGATTTGCGCAAGTATTTTAACCCGGGCATTGAGGCGGTCAAATCTGTCATTGTCGAGCGCATGCAAGTTTTAGGCAGCGCAGGTAAAATTTAAGGGATATCCATGGCCATTGGAATGAGCGAACTCAAAAAAAATCTCAAGATTGAGATTCAGGGCGTGCCCTATCGCATTGTGGAATACCAGCATGTCAAGCCAGGCAAAGGTGCAGCCTTTGTGCGCGCTAAGATCAAGTCTTTCCTAGATGGCAAGGTGATTGAAAAGACTTTTCACGCAGGAGACAAATGCGAAGAGCCAAACTTATTGCAAAAACCCATGCAGTTTCTCTACCACGATGGCGCGTCTTACCAATTCATGGATGTAGAAAGCTACGAGCAGATTGCCCTGAGTGAGGATCAAGTTGGAGAAGCGTCCAAATGGATGTTAGAGGGCTCACAAGTGCAAGTCCTCTTTCACAATGAAAAGGCAATTTCTGTGGAGGTTGCCCAAGTCGTGGCGCTGAAAATTACAGAAACTCCTCCCAATTTCAAAGGCGACACCTCTAGCGGTAGCAAAAAACCTGCCACTTTAGAAACGGGCGCAGTAGTGCAAGTGCCCTTTCATGTGCTCGAGGGTGAAGTGATCAAGGTCAATACCCAGACTGGAGAGTATTTAGAAAAACTCAAGGCCTAAGGCCTACTTCTGCGTAAAAACCTCAGAAAACTAATAAAAATTTTTCGGGTGTGTTTGTGCTGGCGCGCTAAGAAGCGCGCTCTTATCTTAAAGATGTATTTTGACTTGCTCTAGTAGAGCGCTGAAGGCGTTCATGTCATGCATAGCCATATCGGCCAGAACCTTACGATCGAGTTCAATATGTGAACTCTTAAGCGCATGCATGAACCTGGAATAGCTGGTATCATGCATACGGCAAGCTGCATTGATACGCACAATCCACAGACTTCTAAAATCGCGTTTCTTCTGTTTGCGATCTCTGAAAGCGTAGCACAAGCTGCGCTCTAATTGTTCTTTAGCCTTTCTAAAATGCTTATGCCTTCCGCTGTAGAATCCGCGGGCAAGCTTTAAAACTTTTTTATGGCGGCGACGGCGCACCACTCCGGTTTTTACTCTCATGGGTTTCCTTTACCTAATAGGTGTGATCTAAATCAAGCTTTCCCTGTTTGTGCAGACGCACGCAAGGGGGATTTATTATGCCTTACACAACATGCTCGCCACAGAGTGCAGATTAGTAGGGTGCACATAGTGGGGGGCATTGAGGTTGGCTTTGCGCTGGGGACTTTTTTTGGTCAGAATATGGCTTTTAAAAGCACTGCCGCGCTTGATCAAGCTCTTTTTTACCTTGAAGCGTTTAGCTGCCCCGCGGTTGGTCTTCATCTTGGGCATGTTCTCTCCTTTCTGTTGAATTTACTTTTTCTGAGGCACGAAGAGCCACATCACAAAACGCCCCTCTGTCTTAGGTTCTTTTTGCGCATCGGCGATATCATTCATCATCGCGTGTATGCGTTGCAAGACATCTAAGCCGGCTCTAGGATCGTGGCTCTCTCGGCCGCGCAAGACCACCTTAAACTTAACATGCTTACCTTCCTCTATAAACTCTCTGGCGTGTTTAACCTTGTAATTGATGTCATTTTGGGCAATTTGAGTGGAGAGCTTGATCTCTTTGATTTCAACCTGCTTTTGCTTTTTTTTGGCCTCTTTGAGTTTTTTTTCTGCCTGATAGCAAAACTTGCCATAATCCATGACCTTGCACACGGGAGGCTTGGCTTGCGCGCTGATGAGCACTAAGTCCAAGCCTTTACTACGCGCAATTTTTAAAGCTTCTGCCGCGCTGATAATGCCAAATTGTTCGCCTCCATCACCCACACAACGCACCTCTTTAAAGGAGATTGCGTCGTTTAACAACACATCCTTACTCAAAAGCTAACCTCTTGCATTCTTTCTTGACACATCTTGATAAACTCCTTTGATTCCATGTCGTATTGCTGTCCTTTGGCGCGATCACGGATCGCTAAACTATTCTGTGTCATTTCCTGAGCCCCCATTACTGCAATCAAGGGCACTTTTTGCTTCTCTAGGGTGCGGATGCGCTTGGCCAAACTCTCATTTTTACTCGCTATTTCTACAAAAATACCCGCATGGCGTAATTGCTCACAGATGTTTTGTGCATAATTGTGTTGATCGGCTGAAATGGGCACGAGCGCGACCTGCACAGGCGCAATAAAAAAGGGAAAATTCCCGCCGTAGTGTTCGGTGAGCACGGCGATAAAACGCTCAAACGAACCTAAGATAGCGCGATGAATCATCACAGGCATCTCTTGGCTATCCTGTTCGCTCGCATAGCTCAAATGGAAACGCGCTGGCAAATTCATGTCTACTTGCACAGTGCCACACTGCCATTTGCGCCTGATTGCATCTGTAATCTTGATATCGATTTTAGGTCCATAAAACGCTCCGCCCCCCTCATCAATACTAAAGGGCACGCCCTGATCCTCTAGGGCTGCTTTGAGCGCATCAGTGGCCTGTTCCCATACACTATCGCTCCCGATGTATTTTTCTGGTTTGGTAGAGAGTTCCATTTCATAATCAAAGCCAAAAGCCTCCATAACTCTTTTGGTGAATTGTAAAATAGCCTGCACTTCTTCCCTAATTTGATCAAAACGACAGAAAATATGCGCGTCGTCTTGGGTGAATTCACGCACCCTCAAAAGTCCATGCAAAACTCCACTTTGCTCGTGCCTGTGCACCACCCCGTATTCATAAAAACGCAGAGGGAGATCGCGATAAGATCGCAGAGCGTGTTGATAAACCTTGATATGTCCCACGCAATTCATGGGTTTAATGCCGTATTCCACCTCATCAATGGTCGTGAAATACATATTTTCTTTATAATTATCATAATGCCCGCTGATTTTCCACAAACTGCTTTTTAAAATTTCGGGGCCGCGCACGGGCTCGTAACCATCTCTTAACAACGCTACACTGAGTAAATCTTCAATGCGCTTACGCAAACGCATACCATTGGGTAGCCAAATAGGCAGGCCAGCCCCCACTTCCTCATCAAAGCGGAATAGCCCAAGCTCTTGCCCTAACTTGCGGTGATCACGTTTTTTAGCCTCTTCAAGCTGAGTTAAATAAGCCTTTAGACTCTCCTTAGTGCTAAAGGCGATCCCATAAATGCGCTGTAACATCTCTTGGCTGGCATCACCTCCCAGATACGCCCCGGCTAATTTAGTGAGCTTGAAATGCTTGAGTAGTCCTGTATTGGGTAAATGCGGTCCCCTGCACAGGTCTTCAAAATCCCCCTGCGTGTAAATACTGAGCACATCACCCTCAATATTGGTCATCACCGCCTGCTTAAGCCTGTCGTGGGCAAAACGCGCCTTAGCCTCTTCTCTACTGAGTTTATACTTACAAATGGGGTGAGCATGCGCGGCAATCTCGCGCATTTTGGCTTCAATGCGCGCTAAATCTTCCTCAGAGACTTTGCTTTGGGTTTTAAAGTCGTAATAAAACCCCTCCTGCACCACGGGTCCCACAAAGAATTGCGCATCTGGGTAGAGTTGTGTAATAGCCTGTGCCATCAAATGTGCACAAGAATGGCGCAAAATATCTAAAGCTTCTTTGCTCTCATCTAGGTAAATAGCCTGCCCGTCCGCGCTGGGCTGATCTCCTTGTAGTAAACCTAACTCCTGTGCGCTCTGCACATCGTAAATCACCCCCCCCTGTTTGATACCAATTAATTCTCCCAATTCCATCCTTCTAACAATCACCCGAACCAAAACCGCACTGCACCTGCGAGTCAACTTTTTCAGCATCGGGGTCTTTCATGGGTTGCAAACACCCCGCTAAACAGAGAGCGCACAACCATATCCAATACCTGCCCATTTCGCTCCAAAAAACACAAAAAACTGCTTTGATTCTATCAATTTTGAGTTAAACTTTTGTTTAACCTTACTGGCAGAAAATCTTCGCAAATCCAAATGCGAGATACGACCAAAGAAACTTCCACCTCTAGCGAGTCAAGAATTCCACAAAGATAAAGCAAGCAAAGAGAGCAAAGATCAAGGCACAGCCATAATCCATATACCGATGGTGTTTACTATACCAGCCCTTCATTTGAGGTTTAGAAAACAAAATAGCAATGCAGGTAAAAAATCCCAAACTTTCTACACTAAGTGCTAAGATGGCCAGGACCAAGAGATGGTTGTTGTAGAAAAAATCTAAACCAGAAAAAATGCTTCCAAAGTAAAGCGCGGCTTTGGGGTTGAGGATATTGGTAAAAAAGCCACTTAAAAATGCATTTTGAGAATTTTGGGCACTCCATACCATCGGTTTAGCAGCCGATTTGAGACATAAAAATGCCAAATAAAGCAAGTAACACGCCCCTAAAAGAGTGATGAGTGTACGCATTAGAGGAAATGTTTCAAAAAATAGCTTAAGCCCAAAGATGGAGAGCATGATCCAGATGAAGACCCCCAGCACGATTCCTAATACAGCCCTAAAAGTGTGTTGGAAATCTGTCTTGAGCGCGTAGGTACTAACTAATACAAAATCAGGACCTGGGGTTAGCAGCGCAACAAAATGAATTGATAGGACTAGCAATATATCCACACCTAACTCCAAAAGTGCCTGCATGTGTGCGATCTCCAGGTGTACCTAGACAAGAACACGGGGGCATCGTAACACAATTTTAGTATTCGGCGCTTACAGTTTGTCTCGAACATAGCCCAAATCCACGAGCATGTTGGCCATCTCCTTAAGAATAGGACCATTCTTACTCCCCCCTTCGCCGTGCTCGACTAAAATGGTGATGGCGTATTGGGGTTTTTCATAAGGTAAAAAGGCGGTGATCCAGGCATGCGAGCGCTGGGCGTATTCCATCTCACTCTCTTTAATGCGTGTTAGAGCATTTTGATCGATAGCCACCACTTGTGCCGTGCCTGTTTTACATGCCACGCTCACTTTTACTCCCTGCATGTGTTTGTAGGCTGTGCCTCCTTGCTCGCTGCAGGCTTCGTGCATACCCTCTCGTAGGACTGGTAATTTGGACTTTTGGAAGGAATCGAGCACATCTTTTGACTTGAAATCTCCATTACGATAAAAATGAGGGGTAGGGAGTTTGCCTGAGGCAATCAGAGCGGTGTAATTGGCTACTTGCAGGGGAGTGGTTAAAAAAGAGCCCTGCCCGATGGCAGTGATGAGAGTATCTCCTACATTCCAAATTGTCCCAAAGCGTTTCATCTTCCAACTAGGATCGGGCAGAATACCCACAAATTCGTTAGGCAAATCCACACCGCTCTTTTTGCCAAAACCCATCTGCCCAAAGGTTTTAGCAAGTTTTTCGATGGGCAAATCGAGGGCGTATTTGTAAAAATACACATCCACGGATTCTTTGATTGCCTTGAACAAATCGCTTTGCCCATGTCCACCCGGTTTCCAATCCCGAAACTTGCGCTTGCCCACTTCAATATAGCCGGGGGTGGGGATGGTGGTATTTTCATTTATGGGCAAATTCTCTAAAAAGCTTAGTCCTGTGCCCATTTTAACCACGGAGCCAGGAGGGTAAAGCCCATTAATAAGTCGGTTGAGCAAAGGATTACCGGGGTTATCCTGCAAACTTTTCCACTCAGTTAGGCTAATACCTCCAATAAAATGGTTGAGATTGTATTCTGGGTAACTGCCAGCCACTAAAATCTCTCCATTGCGCACATCCATGACAATCAACGCCCCTCTTTTATCTGCAAAAAGCATGTCCGCCTTGAGTTGGAGGCGTTTATCCAGACTCAATACTAAATCGTTATTGGTTTTGGGCTCTTTAGTTTCAAGCACTTCGAGTTCTTGATTAAGCGCGTTCACACTCACAAGTTTGTAGCCCAGCTCTCCTTGCAGCAGATTGTTATACTCTTTTTCTAATCCCGTTTTACCAATGGTATGGGTATACTGACTAGTGGGGTTGGTGGCAATGTCCTTAGCATCAGCCGCTCCTAAGTAACCAATGACATGAGAGGCTAGAGCGTTGTTTGGGTAGTAGCGTTTGTTAGCTGCGCTAATGCTCAAATCTGGGATTTGGAGGAGTTTTGCATAGAGAGTTTGCATGGTGGCATAGGGCACAAAGTCTAAAATGGAGATGTCATTGTGGTTGTAGCGAGAGTTCTGTTTTTGGTAATTGACTAGGGCTTCATGTTTGTCTAGGTCTGGGAAATAATGTGCTAAGAGTTCTAGCCTGCTTTCTAGCACTTTACTTTTCAGTCCCGGGGAGAGTGCAACACTGAAACCCAGTTGGTTGATGGCGAGCAATTCATGGTTGCGATCCATGATAATCCCACGCGTAGGCACTAAAATTTCTTTCTTGGTCATGTTACGCAGAGCGAGTTGTTCGAAATAATCATTAGTTTTGATAGTGAGAATGAAAATTTTAAACACTAAGATTGCCCATACTAGACCCAATAAGCCCAATACAAGGCGCATTCTAAATCCTAGCATAGATTCTCCAGAGTAGAAATTCCAAAACACTATAGTGCAGGGCATTGCCCCACATATCAGGGGAATAGTCATTCAAGAAAGCCAAAATTGCAAAGTAGATGAGGTAAATCAAGAATGCATGGATAAAATCCCCCAAGATATTATCTTGGAACACGCGCAAGAGAGATTGCACGACAAATTTTTCATAGAGCACGAAGAGAAGAATCAATACCCCCAAGGGTTGCGTGTGGATGAGTTCCACACAGAGTAAACAGCTAAAAACCCACACCAAAAGGCGCGTAGAAGGTTGTTCTTGGACAAGAGTGTGTCGATAAAGTGCAAAGAGAAAACCTAGCATGGGGGGCAACCATGCATAGATATCTCTCAAATTACTATAAAGATAGAACCCTAGCCACGCTAAGAAAAGCAAAACTGGAAAGCGGACTTTAAGCATGGATTCTCGCATTAAATAAAACTTCTAGGATGGTTTTTTGCAAATGCAATACGGATCCGAATTTAGGATTGAATGCCCCTTGTGCGCTAATGAGAGGAGCGTTCTGCTGTTGATAAAGGGTGTGTTGGGCATTTTTGGAGAGTTTGTCGAATTTCGTATAAATGCGCTTGAGGCTTTGATCAGGATGCAAAAAACTTTTTAGTAAGTCATGCACTTCTGCATCTAGGGGGAGGTTAGGGTGTCTAGCGTCAATGAGGTGTAAGATTAACTTGATAGAGCTGCGCTGGACCAAGAGATCGGTTAAAAAACCCTCCCATTGTTGCTTGATCGTCTTAGAGACCTTGGCGTATCCAAATCCGGGCAGGTCGATACAATTAAAATTGAAAGTTTCTGCGGAGGAAATTTGCCACCGCGTGTGAAAGAAATTTGCACTCTGGGTTTTTCCAGGCGTGGCTGAACTCTTAGCAATCTTGCGCTCTAAAAGCGTATTGATAAGTGTGCTTTTCCCCACATTGCTACGCCCCACAAACACCACTTCGGGCACATGCTCTGGAGGGCATTGCGCTAGATTATTTGCCGATCGTAAAAAAGTGCTCTCCAAAATCTTAATGAGTTTCATGACTTTCTTGCGTTGGGGAATTTGTGGATTTTTTTTGCTTTTGTTTTTTCTGTTCTTCTTGAATATCATCCATATCGAAGATGAATTTAGCCGGCTTGTCTTTACCCCCTAGCACATCGGCATACCCGCGCTCCTTGCTCAAAATAATTTCCTCACCCTTGATCGAATTGATCTTGCCTACCTCATTCACCACCGCATTTTGTAATAGGCGGTATTCCTGGGTAATGGCATCGTAAATAAGCCGATCGGAATGCCCCTCTATTTTGCGTCCATCTTGAGTAACTAAATGAAATTGCACTGCCCCGATCGCTTCATATTTGATGGGTTTGCGCTTGGCATTGGTGTAGATGATGACTTTATTGGCTTGTAAGGTGTCTGTGCCCTTTTTGATATGCACATTGCCCTCAATGGTGGTGATGTGTTTTTTGTCATTAGCGATAAACTTATCTGCACTGACTTCTAAGGTTTCTTTGATAGGCGCGCTTGTCAAGAACGCACACATTCCCAGCACAATGAGCCATTTCAAAATTTCAAGCCCTTTGCATTGGGAACATGAGGCTTAGATTGCTTTGCACTCTCCAAATCGATGCGCGCGTGCACGCGCTTGGCTTGTAATAGACCTTTCAGGTGGTTGTAGGAGATATCCTCGCCCTTGACATCCCCCTCTGGACCACTCAGAGTAAAAGACCCCTTTCCTTGAAAGACTTGTTTGCTGTGGTCGTAAACCCCGGTTTGACTCCAAAAACTATGTCCCCCACTGGTGGTGTAGAGCACTCCTTTAGGAAAAGTGTAGAGGTCCTTTTGGTGCACCATCATCTCTCCTTTAGCGTGCTCTTGCACTTGATCGTCAGAATCATACTTGCTCAAGGTAAAATCATAGAGCACTTCCCGATCGCTATACTGCAATGCCCTAGCTCCGCGTATATTCAAATCTGTTCCATTAGGGCTTGTCTGAAATGCCTCAAAGCCACGCACTTCAATTTTGGCAAAATCCTTTGCATCCCAGATAGGAACAACACGCGGCCGCAGGAAGAATACAATGAGTCCTCCCATGGCAACGCTGACACTCATAAAAAATACCCATAACGCGTGGAAGCGCACTTATTCTCGCACCAAAAAAGCAGGTTTTCCTATGCTTTTGGCAAAATCGTTCGCTTCTGCCTCGCTTTGAAAACCCTTGATAAAAACCCGATAAATCGGCTGGTTATCTTTACTGCCGGACACAATCTGGACATGATAGGGTTTTTTGAGAGTTGCCTTGAAATTTTCCTCAGCCTTTTGCGCGCCCTCTTGACTTCTAAATGCACCCATTTGCAGAGAAAAATTCCCCCCGCTGACACTCTTTTGACTCTCGCCCACCTTGAATTCTTGTTTGAGCGCGCTAGCCTGGGGGGCTTTATCTAAAGTTTTTTCATATTGTTTAGAAATCACTCCTCCAAAACCTAATACTTCCAATTTGACAGGCGCAATTCCCTTGCCCACCATGTCAATATCACGCGCTGCAACATTGGATAAGTCAATAATACGATTAGCTACAAAGGGGCCGCGATCGTTGATGCGCACAATAGTGCTCTTATTGTTGTCCTTATTAGTAACCTTGACAATCGTATTCATGGGCAGAGTTTTATTAGCTGCCGTGTGGGCATACATGTTATAAGTTTCCCCATTGCTGGTGCGTTTGGCATGAAAATTAGGCCCATACCAGCTGGCATACCCATCAAAAGTCTGCCCAACATCTACTTTGGTGGGGTAGTATGTTTTATTTCCCACACGATAGGGGCGCATGGTAGCCCTCTGAATAGCTTCAGAGTCACGCATGCCCGCTGTCAGACTGCCAGCGGGCACATTAGCCATCGACTCGGGAGCTTGAGAGGGATTGGGGGAGGTATTTTGTGCCCTAGACTTTTGATGCTTATGCCAAAAAGAATGTTTGCGAGGTGCTGGTGCCCCAAAATCTCTAGCATCGTCATAGGCGCGTAAACTCTCGTGTTTGGCAAAGAAAGGGCGTGTATTCTTATTAGGAGTGGGAGAATTGCGATTCTGCGAACAGCCCCATAGCACACATAAAAGCACTATACTCTGCCCTAAAGTCCTAGAATTTAGCATCATTACGGGCGACTTTTTTGAGGTTCTTAGATGAGGAATTTTGTTTGAGAATGGGAATGAAAAGTTGCTGGTGTGCACTCAAGAAAGAGCCCTTTAAATTGTTCATAGCTTTCAACATCGCCACACTGGTGTGAAATTTGCGCGCGATGGAATAGAGGGTTTCTTTGGGCTTGACCTTATGGGTTACAAAAGCTTGGAGAGGATTACCCGGCTTGTAGTGCTGCCTAAAATGCGCTAGGTTTTCATAGGGGATATATACCATGTAGGCTTTATCTGGGGGGAGGAAGTTGTAGTGAAACTGGTGGTTATAGGATTTGAGTTCACTTAAAGAGAGCTGTGCACTTTGGGCGATATGGGAGAGTAGAGTGCCTCCTGGTATTTTCAGGCTGGCAAGCGCACTCCGTGCCCCCCGATTTAATAGGTATTCTTTATGCCGCAACGCGTCCAAATTGTTAAAGGCAATGGCTAAACTCAAAATCGAGCGGATATAACCACGCGTTTCCCTAGGAATGAATTTCTTCTCATCGTCCAGTAAGACATTAATGTCATTGCTCCCAGCCTGCTGAATGGCTTCTAGCACCCTTCTAGGGCCGTAATTGTAGGCCATGGCAACTAGATACCACTCTTTAGTTTGTTTGTGGAGCATCTGTAAATATTTGATCGCAGCTTGGGTACTTTTAATAGGATCGCGCCTCTCATCCACAAAGGCATTGACTTCTAAACCTAACATTCTAGCCGTATCGGGCATGAGTTGCCAAATGCCCACCGCCTTTTTAACACTATAAGCACTAGTAGAGAAATTAGATTCGGCCATCGCCAGAAACAAAAATTCCACAGGAATATCTGCCTGAATGAGCATGCTTTTTATGGTGGGGATAAAAACCCCATTGCTGTCATAGCGTTTAACAAACTGATTCCAAGCCTCCTGCACGCCTTGTAGGGTTTGGGAATTATCCACGCTGGCTAGAAAACGCGCATCCACTCCAAAGCCATTGAGAGGCTTGAGATTGAGAGCGGTATTCATGGGCTGAGCGTGGGTAAAACTCTGCCATGCCAACAAAGCGGCGACTATGAGCATGCGTCTCATTAAGAGACCTTAACATGGGGCATTAGACTGAAAAGTGCAGTGGCGTTGGCATTAGTGATGCGTGCTAAATCTATAGGGCTTATCTTTAAAATTTCAGAGAGTTTTTGGAGCACTAGAGGAATATGCCTGGGCTCATTGCGCGTGCCTCTGAAAGGGTGAGGAGTGAGATAGGGGGCATCGGTTTCTAAAAGCAAACGATCTAGGGGAATTTGAGGCAGAATATTTTGGAGATATTTGGCATTTTTAAAGGTCGCTACACCTCCAATGCCATAATAAAAGTTTTCGCAGAGATTAAGCAAGATCGCATCTCCATTAAAGCAATGCAACACTCCACGTAAGTGTGGGTAGGCCTTGAGAATGTCATAAGCATCTTGGCTGGCCTCTCGAATGTGCACAATTAAAGGTTTTTGATACTCGAGAGCGAGTTCTATCTGGGCTTTAAAAACTTCTTTTTGATGGGCTTTTGTGTCCTCATCGTTGGGGTCTAGGCGGTGGTAGTCCAAACCGCATTCGCCCACTGCTACGCATTGGGGGTGCTGGATATAGCGTTGCAGCTCTGCAAGATCAAAGTGCTGGCAATCTAGGGGATGTGCCCCTACGGCAAAATAAAGTCCCTCGTGGGAAGAACACAAAGCCAGTGCCCTGGGTAAATCTCTAGGGTCGGCTCCGGGAATAATTGCATGCAACATCCCCGCGCCCCTAGCCTCCTTGATAACTTGTTCTGCATCTGTGTTATAAAGATGGTGATCCAAATGACAATGCGTATCTATCCACTCTAACATCAAGTCCTCCGCATAATTTGGCCTAATTATATTATAATCCTAGAGGATATGGTTTAAATTTGCCTTAAGGGAGTTTGGGATGTTTAGCGGGGTTATCCATCAGATCGCTGCCATTAAAGCCTTTGATCGCAATGTGTTAGAAGTTGGTAGCACCTATCGTCCTAAGTTGGGCGATAGTATTGCGGTCAATGGAGCATGCTTGACCGTGATTAGGCTTTTTACAGGGGGATTTGCTTTGGAGTTAAGTGCACACACACAGGAGTCAATCGCCCTAGAGAACTACATCCCCGGGGCGCATGCGCATATAGAACCCGCACTAAAAGTAAACGATCGCCTCGATGGGCATTTTGTGCAGGGGCATATCGATGGGATTGGAGTCGTCATGGAAATTAAGCCTTTGGCTAATCAGGTATGCCTGCAAGTTCAAGCCCCTAGCGATTTTCTCCAGCTTTGCATCCCTCATGGCTCGGTGGCACTTGATGGGGTGAGCTTGACCCTAAGTGAAGTACATGCAAATAGCTTTACTCTGACCATTATTCCCTATACCTTCGAAAATACTCTCTTTGCTACTTATAAAAAAGGGCGGCGAGTCAATTTAGAGAGCGATTTGCTAGTGCGTTCTGTAGCGCATTTGCTCAAACAAACCCCTCGCTCGCAGTTGAGCTGGCAGGATATTGATCGCATCGCGATGGGGTATTAATGGCATTACCCAAAGCCGTAGCCCTCGCCTACAATGTCGGGCAAGACAGTGCGCCCAAGGTAGTAGCTAGTGGAGTGGGGGTGATCGCGCGCGCGATTGTGGAAAAGGCTAAGGCCTTTGATGTACCCCTTTTTTGTAATGAGGCCTTGGTGGAATCGCTCTTAGATGTGCGCTTGGATACGCCCATTCCACCCGAGCTCTATTCGAGCGTGGTAGAGGTCTTTATTTGGTTGCAGAATGTTGAAAGCCAATCCGAATTGAGTTCTTAATATTTTTGTACCCATCTTGTGCATGTTATTTTCAATTTAATATTTAAATGCTAAAATCGAGCCTCCAAATTTAGTCGTGTCAATCAAGGAGTTTTGATGTCCAAGATGGTAGCTCCTCAGGGTGTGCCCGTTTGGGTGAATGAGGCGCGTTGTAAAGGTTGTGATTTATGTGTATCTGTGTGTCCGGCCGGAGTGCTAGGCATGGGTGTGCGCTTGGATCATATTTTAGGCAAAGTGGCTAAGGTGGCTTATCCGGAGAGCTGTATAGGATGCTGTAAATGCGAACTGGGTTGCCCAGATTTTGCCATTTATGTCGCTGAAAAAAAAGAGTTCAAATTTGCTAAGGTGTCTAAGGATGCCGAAGAGAGAGGTGCTAGAGTGCGGGCTAACCATTACATGCTCTTAGAAGAGAGTGTCGCGCAGGGGAGGGGTCAATGAGAGAAGTGATTTCTGATGGCAATGATTTAGTCGCTAAAGCGGCAATCGATGCGGGTTGTCGTTTCTTTGGGGGCTATCCGATCACGCCTAGCTCGGACATCATGCATGCGATGAGCAAACTCTTGCCTGCACATGGAGGGCATTTCATCCAAATGGAGGATGAGATTGGAGGGGTGTGTGTGGCACTGGGGGCTAGCATGAGTGGAGTAAAATCCATGACAGCTAGTTCGGGGCCGGGGATTTCTCTTAAAGTAGAGCAGATTGGTTATGCCTTTATGACAGAAACCCCCCTTGTGATTGTAGATGTCATGCGCTCAGGTCCCTCCACAGGGATGCCCACCCGTGTAGCTCAGGGGGATGTGAGTTTTCTAAAACACCCCTCGCACGGAGATTTTAAATCCGTAACTTTGGCTCCGGGCAATTTAGAGGAGATTTATAGCGAAACTTTGCGCGCTTTTAATCTGGCTGAAATGCTCATGACTCCTGTCTTTTTGCTCCTAGATGAAACCATCGGACACATGTATGGTCGGGTGCAATTACCCGATTTGCAGGCAGTCCAGGAGAGCGTGATCAATCGGCGCGTTTTTGAGGGCGATCCTAAGGATTACCAGCCTTACGGCGTGCCCCAAGATGAGTCGGCTATTCTCAATCCCTTCTTTAAAGGCTATCGTTACCATATCACGGGCTTGCACCATGGCCCCATTGGCTTCCCCACAGAGGATGCGCAAATTGGAGGTGCACTCATCGATCGACTCTTTCATAAAATTGACTCTAAAAGCGACATTGTCTGCAAGAATGAAGAGATGGATTTAGAAGATGCGGATGTGCTCGTGATTGGCTATGGTTCGAGTTCGCTCGCGATCAAAGAGGCTTTAAAAGATTTAAAAGCGCAAAATCATCCTAAGAGAATTGGCTTTTTCCGCCCCCTCACACTTTGGCCCAGCCCCCAAGAACGCTTCAAGGTTTTAGGTGAACGCTTCGAAAAAATCCTTGTGGTAGAGCTCAATAAGGGGCAGTATGTGCACGAGATTGAACATGTCATGGGGCGCAAAGTGGAGGCGTTGTTACAAGCCGATGGACGACCCTTTACCCCTAGGCAGATTGCGCTAAAAATAAAGGAGCTCTAATGGCATTTGATTATGATGAATATTTACGCGTAGATAAAACCCCCACGCTCTGGTGTTGGGGCTGTGGTGATGGGGTGATCTTAAAGTGCATTATCCGCGCCATCGATAGCTTGGGCTGGAATATGGACGATGTGTGCTTGGTGAGTGGGATTGGGTGCAGCGGGCGCATGAGTTCGTATGTGAATTGCAATACTGTACACACCACACACGGGCGCGCACTGGCTTACGCCACCGGGATTAAGTTAGCCAACTCCAAAAAACATGTGATTGTGGTGTCCGGCGATGGAGATAGCTTTGCTATTGGAGGGAATCACACCATCCATGCTTGCAGACGCAATATCGATCTTAACTTGGTGTTGGTCAATAACTTCATCTATGGGCTCACCAATTCACAAACCTCCCCCACTACGCCTAATGGCATGTGGACAGTTACCGCCCAAAGTGGCAATATTGACAATCACTTTGACCCATGCGAGATCACCATGGCCGCGGGAGCGAGTTTTGTCGCGCGCGAGAGTGTATTAGACCCCAAGAGATTGGAGCGCACTCTAGCGGAAGGCTTTAGTCATAAGGGCTTTAGCTTTGTGGATGTGCATAGTAATTGCCATATCAATTTGGGGCGCAAAAACAAAATGGGCGAGGCGGCACAGACCTTAGCGTGGATTCAATCTCGTTTACTGAGCAAACGCCAATACGAAGCCTTAAGCCCTGAGGAGAGGGAGGGCAAGTATCCCACCGGTGTGCTCAAACATGACACTTCTAAGGTGGAGTATTGCGAGGCTTACGAGGGTGTGATTGAGAAAGCCTCTAAGAAAGAGAGGAACTAGCCATGAGTTTAGAATTGCGTTTTACGGGCGTAGGCGGACAAGGGGTCTTGCTAGCTGGAGAGATTTTAGCCGAAGCCAAGATCGCCACGGGCGGGTTTGGCACTAAAACTTCTACTTACACCAGCCAAGTGAGGGGTGGGCCTACCAAAGTGGACATTATTTTGAGCTCCGAAGAAATCATCTACCCTTATGCCAAACGGGGCGAGATCGATTTTATGCTCTCAGTAGCCCAAAGCAGTTACAGCATTTTTAAGAGCGATGTCAAGCCCGGGGGTGTGGTGGTAGTTGACCCCAACTTAGTCCATCCCACTCCAGAGGATGAGGCCAAGTTTCAACTCTACAAAATCCCCATTATTAGTATTGCCAAAGATGAGGTGGGCAATATCATCACCCAATCTGTGGTTGCGCTGGCTATTACCATCACCTTAATGGAGTGCGTGGAACGCGCCCAGGTGATCGAAACGATGATTTCCAAAGTGCCAGCTAAAGTGGCAGAACTCAATAAAAAAGCCTTTGAGATTGGAGAAGCGCACGCGCTCAAAGCGTTGGAAGCAAAGAAAATCTCTTGAATTTAGACATTATTGCGGGCATTGCTGCCACGCATCCCACCCCCTTTTATCTCTATAACTTTGATCAAATCGAGGAGGCCTTTTTAGAGTTTAAAAACGCCTTTAGCGGGGGTAAATCCCTGATTTGTTATGCCTTGAAAGCCAATTCTAATTTAAGTTTATTAGCCCATCTAGCGCGTTTGGGAGCGGGGGGGGATTGTGTCTCCATTTATGAAGTGCGCCGTGCCCTGCTAGCGGGCATCCCCCCTTATAAAATCATCTTTAGCGGGGTGGGCAAGCTAGAGAGCGAGATTCAAGAAGCCCTAAAGAGCAAAATTTTATTTTTAAATGTGGAATCTTTTGAAGAACTCCAGCTGATTGAGCGCATCGCTACAAATTTAAACACCCCCGCGCGTATCAGTGTGCGGGTTAACCCCAACATTGATGCACAAACCCACCCCCATATCTCTACGGGTCTATGGGAAAATAAATTTGGGGTAGAGGAAAAAGAGGCGGTGCAGATGTTTATGTTTGCCAAACAATCCCCCTTCTTAGAACCGGTAGGCTTGCATTGTCATATTGGCTCCCAACTCATCGAGCTAGAACCCATCAAAGAAGCGAGCGAAAAAATGAGCGCGCTCGCGCGCTTTCTAATAGCCAGTGGGGTAGAACTCAAGTTTTTAGATATGGGCGGAGGGCTTGGCGTGGACGAGGGCAAGGGGTGTATTAGCATTGTGGACTACGCTAAACCCCTTAAAAGCGTGGCGCAAAAATTAGACTTGACTTTAATCTGTGAGCCGGGGCGCAGAATTGTGGCTGATAGCGGAGTGCTAGTTAGTCGCGTGCAATATGTCAAGTCTAGCGCGCAGAAGAATTTTGTGGTAGTTGATGCGGGGATGAATGACTTTGTGCGCCCCGCGTTGTATGGGGCGCGCCATCAAGTAGAGGTGCTTAACGCCCAAGAGGGCGAGCAAGCTCTTTTTGACATTGTGGGCCCGGTGTGTGAGAGCGCAGATTGCTTTTTAAAAGGGGTAGCTTTAAGAGGGGTGGCTAGGGGGGATTTGCTGGTGTTTAAGCAGGCGGGAGCTTATGGGGCGAGCATGGCTAGTCGTTACAACAGCCGTCCTAAGATTTTAGAGCTAGGTTTAGAGCAGAGTCGTGTACATATTTTAAGAGATCGAGAAAACTTTTTCGACAACATCGCCCATGAGATCGGGCATTTGGAGAGTATAGGTATCCATGCTAAGAGGGCACAGATCGATCGCATTGATGAGGCATTGAGCAAGCTGTTAAATACCCGTTTAGCTTTAAGTCAAGAAATCGCCCAAGACAAGCAAAAGAGCGCTTTGAGCATGTATAACCCTGTGCGAGAGGCCCAAATTTTTAAGAAAGTAGGCGCTCAACTAGAGAGCATCTACACAGAGATTTTAAGCGTATCAAGGGCATTGGTAGGCCCTGAAAAAGTGGGGATCAGCACCCACACAAGCACAGCTAGAAGGCTTTTGGGGCAACAATTTAAGTTAAAACTCTACAACCCTCTGACGCTTTTTGAGGCGATTTTGCTTAAAGGTGTGGATTACGGGCTTTTTGAGGTGCGGGGTAGTAATGCCTACGCACAAGGGCTCAAAGCCTTGAGTGTGCATATTGAGCACCAATGCCTAGAGATCGCGCATAGCTTTAAAATCGCGAGCACATGGTGTTTGCTCGTGGGGCGTTTTGGCTTCTTGGCACAGGAAAACCCTACACGGCGCGCGTGGTGGTTTGCTCCCACAGAGGGAAAAGAAGTGCAAGTCCTTTTGAGCGCGTGCACAGACCCCTACTTTTTAGCCACACCACTAGGGTGCTTGCTAGAAGCCAATGCAGACCTAGAATTACCCACCCATTTAGAGCCCCTATGTCTAGGCACTTATTCCACCACACGGAGAACAAGTGGAGTTTAAACCCCTGAGTTTAGAGCTAAAAGGGCTGTTAGACGCGCATTTGCAAGCGGATAATTTTAGCGTGGCGGATGTGAATTTTACCAATTTGTATTTGTGGAAAAATGCTAGGGACATTCGTCTAGCCCTTGTGTGTGGCTGTGTAGTGATCCGCACACAATACCCTAAGCAAACCCCTTTTTATTTTTACCCCATCGGGGCGGGGAATAAAAGGGCGGTTATTCAAGCCCTATTAGAATTAGAACCCAAACTAGAGCTACGCGCCCTAGAGGAACAACATAAGCAAGAACTAGAGGTGTACTTTCCCAATGTTTTTGCGTTTGAGGCAAGGCGAGATCGCTTTGACTATATCTACCGCACTGCCGAACTCGTTGCCCTGCAGGGCAAGAAATACCATAAAAAGAAAAATCACCTCAACGCCTTTTTAAAACAATACCCCCACTTCACTTACGAACCCATCGGCGCGCACAATCGCGATCAAATTGCCAGTGCTCTCACAGAATGGCGCACCTTAAGGCAGGAAGATCAGGCCTTAGATGACGAGCATCGGGGCATTTTGGACACGCTAGCTGTCTTCGAAGAGTTGCAATTACAAGGGGGGGTTATCCGCATAAGGGAGCGCGTGGTGGCGATGAGTTTTGGGGAGAGAATTAATACGGATATGGCAGTGATACACATCGAAAAGGCAGACCCCCGTGTACGCGGAGCTTACCAGATGATCAACCAACAACTCTTAGCCCACGCCTTTAAAGACTGCCCCCTAGTCAATCGCGAAGAGGATTTAGGCATTGAGGGCTTGCGCCAAGCCAAAATGGGCTATCACCCTGCCTTTTTACTACAAAAATTCCACGCTAACTATAAGGATTGACATGCAAGAAGCCATCTTTGGCGCGTTTCACTACACCCAGCCCCTGCAGAGTTTTCAGGCATTTCACCATGCCCAATTGCAAGATTTGTGTGAGCGCATCGATGAACAACGCCATACGGGCTACTTTGTGGGTTATATTCACTACAATGCCCTAAGTGCGACCACCTCTAAAATCCCCATTGCCTACTTTACCCAGTTCGCTAGCAAAGAGGCCTACACCCCTCAACCTCCAGCAAACATGGCTTTTTACCCCCAAATCAGCACGCCCATAGATTTTAACACCTATGCCCATCAATTTAAGGCAATTCAAGAGACATTTGACAAGGGGGAATGCGCGCAGGTGAATTTAACTTTGCCCTTGCATCTCAAAACCCACGCCACACCCCGCGCCACTTTTGAGCAAGTCTTGATCAACCAACACACCCCCTATTGCGCTTTTTTGCCAAGCCCCTTTGAAACTATTTTAAGTTTTTCGCCCGAATTGTTTTTTGATTTGGATTATGCCGCGCAGACCATACGAGTCAAGCCCATGAAGGGCACGATCGCACGGGGAGCAACCCCAGAGCAAGACGCACACAATAAAACATTTTTGCAAAACGATCCTAAAAATCGTAATGAAAACACCATGGTGGTGGATTTATTCACCCAGGAGCTCGCCCAAATCGCCCACAAGGTGGAGGTTACTAAGCTGTGCGAAGTGGAAGCCCACCCAACTCTCTTTCAAATGACTTCTACTTTAGTGGGCACGCTCAAAAGCCCCCGACTTTTCCCCATTTTAGAGGCAATCTTCCCCTCTAGCTCGGTAACAGGCGAACCTAAAAAGAAAAGCATGCAACTCATACAAGATTTAGAGCAACATGAGCGGGGCGTGTATTGCGGAGCGATTGGGATTATTGACTCTGAGCGAGCCTTTTTTAATGTGCCCATCCGCACCATGTGCGCGCCTACGCAGAGTCAAACCTACACTTTGTGCGTGGGCAGTGGAGTAACTCAGGCCAGCCAGCTCGAATCGGAATACCAAGAGTGCTATTTAAAGAGTTTCTTTATCTTGCCTAAGATCGAGTTTAGCCTGATTGAAACTATGCTAGTGCGCCATTTGGAGATTTGCCATAGAGATTTGCACGCCCAGCGTCTAAAGACAAGTGCGCGTTATTTTAACTTTGTCTATGAAGACTGGCTAGAACATTACCAGCCCACCCAAGATGGCATTTTACGCCTCTTATGGCATAAAGACGGAAGCTATAGCCTAGAATACAGCCCCCTAGAACCCCCCAAGAGCACGAAATTGCTTTTAGCCAAAAAGCCCCTAGACCCCTGTAATGATTTTTTAATCCACAAGACCACCTACACCCCGTGGTATGAAGAGGCACGCACGCAGATCCAAAGGGGGGGTTGTTTTGATGTGTTGCACTACACTCCTGAGGGGCAACTTAGCGAAGGAGCACGCAGTAATCTCATGTTAGAGATAGAGGGACAACTCTACACCCCAGCATTTGGCACAGGGCTTTTAAAAGGAGTGGGGGTTACCCGTTTGATCGAGGCGGGGCGTTGCACTCCTAAGACATTGAGCTTAGAGGACTTGAGGCGGGCAGATAAGATTTATGCCACCAACGCCATTAGGGGCGTGGTGGAGGTCAGGCTAGAAGAGCCCATGTTATAATTTGCACACCATACCATAAAGGGGTTTTATGCGCTACATCAAGTTTTACAAAGAGATCAACAACAGAGATGTTAACCTAGTTGGAGGTAAGAATGCGAGCATTGGGGAGATGTTTCAAGAACTCGTGCCTAGTGGGATCAAAGTGCCTAATGGCTTTGCCATTACCAGCGATGCCTATTGGTATCTCTTGGAAAAAGGGGGCATTAAAGCCCAAATTGTAGACCTATTAGAAGGTGTGGATGCGACCGAATTAGATGTTTTAAAAATGCGCTCCAAGCAGATTCGCGACCTCATCTTTGGCACGCCTCTGCCTGCTGATTTACGCGATGAAATCCTACAAGCCTATCAGATACTCAGTGATGAATATCACATGCGTGAGGCGGATGTAGCCGTGCGTAGCTCTGCTACCGCTGAAGACCTCCCAGATGCCTCTTTTGCTGGACAACAAGACACCTATTTGAATATCAAGGGAAAAACCGAACTCATTCACTACATCAAGGCGTGTTTAGCCTCGCTCTTCACCGATCGCGCTATCAGTTACCGCGCTTCTAGGGGTTTTGATCATTTAAAAGTAGCTTTAAGCGTGGGGGTGCAGAAAATGGTGCGTGCAGACAAAGCCAGTGCGGGGGTGATGTTCTCTATTGACACGGAAACGGGCTTTAAAAACGCAGTCTTTATCACTTCTAGCTGGGGCTTGGGGGAGAGTGTGGTGGGGGGGTTAGTAAATCCCGATGAGTTTTATGTCTTTAAGCCCACTCTAGCCCAGGGCAAAGAACCCATTATCAAACGCCAATTGGGCGATAAGAGTAATAAAATTGTATATGCGAGTCGGGGGAGCGAACACCCCACTAAAACCATTCCCACTACACCCAAGGAACAACATAGTTTTTCTTTAAGTGATAGCGATATTTTAAACTTGGCACGCGATGCAGCCATTATTGAAGAACATTATACCAAAGAAGCGGGGCAATACCGCCCGATGGACATTGAATGGGCTAAGGATGGGGATAATGGGGAGATTTTCATCGTGCAGGCACGCCCAGAGACCGTGCAGAGTCAAAGCCTTAAGCAGAATGCTAAGGTGTATGAAAAATATCATTTCAAGAGCGCGCCCCCTAAAGAGGCGTTGCTTACAGGTAAGGCGATCGGGGGCAAGATTGGCATAGGCAAGGTGCGCGTGATCAACAGCTTAGATCACATGAATATCTTTAAGGAGGGGGAAATTTTAGTTACAGATAACACCGACCCAGATTGGGAGCCCATTATGAAAAAGGCCAGCGCGGTGGTTACCAATCGGGGTGGGCGCACCTGCCATGCTGCCATTGTGGCTAGAGAAATTGGCGTGCCCACCATCGTAGGAGCGATTGGGGCAACCGAATCGCTCTACACGGGCATGGAGGTTACGATCTCGTGCGCGCAGGGGGAAACGGGCTATATCTATGCGGGTGCGCACGCCTTTGAAGTGGAGCGCATCGCCCTAGATTCCATGCAAGAGCCCAAAACCAAAATTTATCTCAATATTGGCAACCCGGAGAAAGCCTTTAAATTCTCACAATTGCCCAATCACGGCGTGGGGCTGGCGCGCATGGAGCTTATCATGCTCAACCAGATCAAAGCTCATCCCCTAGCCTTAGTAGATTTACACCACAATAAAAGCGTGCCTGAGCGCGATCAGTTAGAAAATTTAATCGCGGGATACGAGAGCCCTAAAGATTTCTTTGTCAAAAAGATCGCTGAGGGAATGGGGATGATCAGTGCGGCCTTTTATCCAAAACCGGTGATTGTGCGCACTAGCGATTTTAAGTCCAACGAATACATGCGCATGCTAGGGGGAGGCGCGTATGAACCCCATGAGGAAAACCCCATGCTAGGTTTCAGGGGGGCAAGTCGCTACTATTCGGACCTTTATAAAGAAGCTTTTGCTTGGGAGTGTGAGGCCTTATGCATGGTGCGTGAAAAAATGGGGCTGACCAATATGAAGATTATGATCCCCTTCTTGCGCACCATTGAGGAGGCTAAAAAGGTCTTGGAGATTCTGCGTAAAAATGGGCTAGAATCGGGCAAAAACGGGCTAGAACTCTACATTATGTGCGAATTGCCCGTAAATGTGATCTTGGCTGATGATTTCCTCAATCTCTTTGATGGCTTTTCGATCGGCTCGAATGACTTAACCCAACTCACTTTGGGCGTGGATAGGGATGGACAATTAGTCAGCCATGTCTTTGATGAGCGCAACCCGGTGATGCTGGAGATGTTTAAGCGCGCCATTGAGGCCTGCCAAAGGCATGGCAAGTATTGCGGAATTTGCGGGCAAGCCCCCAGCGATTACATCGAAGTAGCAGAGTTTCTAGTCAAGCAGGGCATTAGCTCCCTCTCGCTCAACCCCGACTCGGTCATCGCCACTTGGAATAGAGTCGTGCAGTTGGAAGGGCAAGCGTGAATTTACTCTTGCTCTCAGGCGCGCTCTACCAGGGCAAGTTTTTAACCTACGCTCTGCCTTGGATTGAAAAGTTTATAGAGGTGTACCAGCTTAAAGGAAAACAACTCGCTTTGATCGCCTATGGAAGCGTGCTTAGAAGTCAAGAGGAATGCGAAACCAACATGCGCGCGCTCTTAGAAGATTTTGGCATAGAAGTGGTGGGTGCGCATAGAGGGTTGGAGATTATCCACACCTGCGCAGGGCTTATTATGAATGGGGGGAATAGTTTTAAGCTCCTAGAGGGTTTGTATCGACATAATTTACTAGAGACCATTAGAGAACGCGTTAAAGTCGGCACGCCTTATCTAGGCTGGTCGGCTGGCTCTAATGTAGCGACTCCTAGTATCCACACCACTAATGACATGCCCATTACTTATCCCCACAGTTTGCAGGCTTTGAACCTAGTGCCCTATCAGATTAACCCGCACTTTCCTACTGGCTCGGCTAATCATGAGGGGGAGAGTCGGCAGGAGAGATTGATCGAGTTTTTGGCCCTCAATCCTCAAGCAATCGTCTATGGTATACCCGATGGTGGGGCGTTTTGGGTGCAAGGGGAACAACACACCCCCTTGCATGTGGCTAACCAACCCTTTTATAAATTCGAGCACCACCAACCCCCCCAACTCGTCAAAACAAGACCCGCTATCTCTGGCTAGGAACCATTGACACGCTCCCCATAGCTGAAAGCCATAGGGTTAATACCCCAACCCTTACGCATTGGCCTTTTATGCTTGCAGTCTATCCCTGTAGCTTTAAACTTGTGGGCTTTGGAACGCAAGGGTGTTTAGCACGGCAGTAAAAACATACTAACAGACTCCACAATGCCCCTAACCATAGATAAATATCCATAAACATGGTGTAGGGTGCTGGGGCAGGGTGCCAGAGTTGGAAACTGAGTACGAGTGCAAATAGTATACCCAAAACCCTATGCACGCGGTAAGCAAGCACATTCCATAGAGCCAAACTAATCCAAGCAAAGGGCGGGTAAGCTAGACTAAAGGGCAAAAACCCCAGCGCGTCCGCAAAAACCACACCCCCAAAGAACACCAAAAAAAATGCCACAGCGCGCGAGTACGGCCGTAATCCTAGTTTAATCCCCCCCATCCACAGCGCCACGAGTAAACCTAGAGGACTAAGCTTGCCAAATAAGCCCACAAACAGCATACTTAGATTTAACGCACTCCCATTCAACAAGTGCAAAAAAGCCCAAGGGTAGAGTAGCACCCCCATCACTAAGCCTGCCTTTAACACAGCGTACGCGTGCGTGCGTGCAAAGACTAACCCCCCCGCTCCCAACACTAAGAATAAATCAGAACTAACAAAGTTTTCCATCAAAGGGGGACGAGCGGCATCTGAAGCCCTTCTTAATATGTGTCCTCGAAGTCTAGCATAATTAGACCAATATTAGTCTGCGAGTAGTCTAAGTATAGGCATAAGGCTTTTAAAAAAGCATGAAGAGACTTTGAAAACGAGTTAGTGGGATTTGATAGAGAATCTGATCGCGCGCTTTTACTCACCAACTACCCCTAGAAGAGTTTGAGAAACTAGCCAAGACCATTGCCAAATTCAGAGGTGTGGGTGAACCGCTCCTCCCTAAAGGGAGGAGCTTCCTAACTAACAGAAACCAGCGTTTCTGAGCTCGAAAGGCTTTGCTGTTTATAGTCCGCAAGGCTAGTCCCTAACCCAAAAGACTTACAGACCCACTGATATGGGCGGAGATTAGTTGCCAACCTGTCATCGTGCTAGTTTTTAGTGGCTAGAATGAGCGCATCCAACTCTGCCACATCAGGCTTTCACTAACCTCACTTACCTATTGCAAGGTTAGCCTTTCTTTTCTTAGAGTGCGCTTACATCTCCACCCCAAAGGACGGAGTTTTACGCGCAATTTGGATAAAAAACTTAAGAGGGATATAGCTTTTACTAGGCTATGACCCACACTTTGACTACCATGAGGTGATGCACATGCAAGTGAGCGAATCTTTGGCCTACGCGCAACTGACTAAAGAGATGTTAGAGAAGACGCACGGGATCAAGTAGGAGAAACAGATAGGATTAAGTTTGAGAAAGCCAGCTTGTTTGAGGAATTCCCCGCAAAAGCGGGGAACCTGTGGCGCGCTATCGCTTGAATTTCAAGACGAACTTAACCCCAAAAAGAAATTTTGAGGCAAAATGCACGCAAAGGTTTCTTGCTATGCTCGCCCATGGCAGTCCTCCTGAACTGGTTTACCCCCTGGCAGCAGGAGGCATCTCTGTTCTAGCCTATTTAGTCTTGTCTTACTTTTTCTTGTGTCTAACTTCTAATTATTTTTTTCAGGGTTATTCCCCATGCAAAGCGAACTCAGTATTAGAATTAGACCCCAATTAGATGCCTTTAGGGAGAGCATGGGTGCAGCACGGCATGCCCTTTCTTTAGAAAAACTTCTAATGGCGTAGTAGAAGGCGTGCAAGCCTCCATGTGCTCCTTGCGCAATAATTTGAACTCTTCTTTGCGCTTATGAGAAGTGGTTAGCACGCAGGTGCAGGCCATCATGCGGAATTGCGCCAAGTCAACACCGCAGTGATCACCCAACGCTTTAATGAGAGCATGAACCGCATTGAGGAGAGCGTGGGGGTGTCTTAAACATTATCATGCAGTGTTCTCGAGCGCTATAGCAAGATAGAGAAATCATTAGGCGCTACTTCTACTGCCGTTCTTGCACTATGTTCTTGGTGTATGATGTAAGTCATCGTTGAACTGCAGTCTAAAATGGTCACCTTTAAAGTGACCCTGCTCGATTGCTTGTTGTCCTGCCATACTTTTAAAGTATTGGTTTAACAGCAGAAAATAGGCGTCATGATAGACACCAGTTAAGTTTGGTTGGTAGTAGGGAAAGCTCTTCGGGTTGAGCACCCATTCTGCGGCTTTGTTATAGGCTTTAAAAAGTTTTTGCGCAGCGCTGCTATGCCATAGATCAAAGCCATTTTCCGCAAGCAGTTGCCCTGCCACACTGATGGGAGTAAGTGCAAAATGTGTGTAGGCAATGCCTTTAATACCCTTAGTGGGTCCGCCATTGTAATTAGCAGTGTTGCTACGCACAATCTCTTTTGCCATCACGCCACTCTCATCAATGGCATTTAAAATCCACTCTTGCCATTTATGCGCCATACTCGAAAGCAGATCGGGATCATTTAAAACAAGTGCGCTGCTCACGCCTAAAAGAATAGCCCAAGCTCCGATATTATTAGTTTTCTCATAGCGTGCGTAGGTTAGCATGCGACGCGCAAATTGCTCAAATAGAGGACTAGCAAATTTTGAGCGAATAAAGAGATAGGCCATATTCATATAAGGCATGTAGAAATTGATCAGGTTTTTGGCTTCCTTTGAGCCCACCACTCCAAGATTTTGCGCCCATTGCTCTAAAATCTCTCTAGCCCTTTGAGCGTATTCTTGTTTCCCACTTGTCAAAAAACCCAAAGCCAAATCATAGGATAGAGTGGCCGATCGTTTGAACTCTGCACTACATGGATCGGCTTTTCTCTCACCCGTTGGGGTATAGTGGGGCAGTGTGTTGAGTTGTGTGCATGCGTGAATCTCCTTTTGAAGTTTTCGATGCAAATGGAGAGTGTGCTCCAAATTAGCAGAGCGAAAGTCTCTAAAAAAATATTGCGTGGCCTGCAGAGCACTTAAAAAACATAGCCCTAAGAGTAGCATTTTTGCCATCGCGTTCCTTCATGTTACGTTTAACACCTAGGAATATGGACATTGACCGCTAGACCTCCCAGCGAGGTTTCGCGGTACTTGGCATCAATGGACTTACCTACTTGGAGCATGGTTAAAATCACCTCATCAAGGCCTACCTTTGCCTGATAACCATCTTCAAGAGCCAAACGCGCCGCAGCAACGGCTTTGATTGAGCCCACGACATTTCTCTCAATACATGGAATTTGCACTAACCCGCCCACAGGATCGCAGGTTAAGCCCAAATGGTGCTCCATCGCAATTTCAGCCGCGCTCAAAACTTGGTGCACGTTCCCGCCCATCACAAAGGCAAAACCCGCTGCTGCCATGGAAGAAGCCGCTCCCACTTCCGCTTGACACCCCGCTTCTGCCCCGCTGATCGAGCCGTTCTTTTTATAGAGATAGCCGATGGCACAACATGTAAGCAGAAAATCCACAATTTGCTCTTGAGTAAGGGGTTTAATATGCCTATGGCAGTAAAGAAGCACGGCGGGCACTACCCCACAAGAGCCATTCGTAGGGGCTGTAACTACCTTGTTACCGCAGGCATTCTCCTCACTCACAGCACGCGCATACATGGTGATGTAGTCCATCACGGCTAAAGGGTCTTGTGGGTTGGAGTGTTTGCTCATGCGCTCTTGAATACTGGGGGCTAGGCGATCCATGCCGATGCAACCGGGCAGGCGTTTTTCCTGGGCGTGCACCCCACTCTCAAAGCAGGCCAACATCGCCTCATACACTTCCAAACAATAGTTTCTAGCATAATCCTCGCCAAAAAGCGCGCTTTCATGCCTGGCTACGATGTGGGGGATATGGCAATGGTGCTCTGCACACAGCCCTTCTAGCTCTTTAGCACTATTGAAGTCAAAGGGAGTATGTTTGGCGTGAGTAGGGGTTGTCTTTTTGTGCTTGAGCTCCTCTTGTGTGTAAATAAAGCCCCCACCCGTAGAATAATAAGTTTTCTCAGCCAGTAAATTCCCCTGGGCATCAAAAGCTCGCACCACCATGCCATTCTCGTGCAATTCTAAAGCTTTGTTGTCAAATAGAATATCTTTGTGGAAATCAAAGGCAATATCATGGTGCTGGGCCAAAAAAATATGCCCTTCTTTGAGAGCCCGTTGCACAATTTCTTGGCGTTGGGCAACGCTCACTTTTTTGGCACTAATCCCACTTAAACCCACTAAACATGCCAAATCTGTCAAGTGTCCCTTGCCCGTGAGAGCTAGAGAGCCGTGCAAGGTTACGCATGCGCGAGCTGTGCGTTCTAAAACCCCTTCTTCTGCAAGTAAGGCACAGAAGCGCACGCAGGCATCCATAGGACCTATAGTGTGTGAAGAGCTAGGTCCAATGCCGATTTTAAAAATAGAAGTCATGGATTGTGTATAAACTTCCTGTTGGGTTTTAATATCCATGTTCATCCTTTGACAAAGAGATCAATTACGGCGTTGAGTACAGTTAACACGCCTACAGCTAAGATAAAGACATCTACCCAAAAGTTTCTAAAAACTTTCATCGAAGGGATTACATACATTGCCACGATGGGCAGAATAAAAGTGATGGTGGCTAGAGCAGGCCCACCCAAACTCTCAATGAAGCCCAAAATACTTGGATTGTAGTAGGAAACTAAAATGATGCTAATCCATAAAAACAGGGTTACGGCAATATCAATCTTCCTGTGACAACTAGGCGAGAGCTTATCTTTCACCAAGGTTTGCACAACCAATCCCTTTAAGCCCTCTTTAGCACCATAGTAGTGCCCGAAAAAAGAAGTGCTAATGGCCAAGAACGCTACAATGGGACCCGTATAACCGATAATGGGATTGCCCAATGTGTTAGCAAAATAGCTTAAAATAGGGATATTTTGTTCTCGCGCTTTGATAAAGTCAGCGGGTTCAAGGCACAGAATGCAGGAGAAAACAAAAAACATAACGAATAGGAGTAAGAGGGAAGTGTTGAGTAACTCGATCTGATTAGTTTTAAAGTGCTTGAGTTCCCCATAACGCCTCTCGATCGCTTGAGCAAAGGTAGAGATAATAGCACTATGATTGAAAGAGAAAACTAAAACGGGAAGTGTGAACCAAAGTGCTGAAAAGAAGCCCCCAAAGCTTGGAATTTCCGTAAGCATGGAAGTTTTCCAGTAGGGTATGAGGTAGAGTGAAAAGACAAATAGGATCAACGCCATAGGGTAGACTAAAGCATTGGCAACACGCGTAACAATAGTCGTGTTGAAGATCATCACAAAGATCATGCCGCTGACTAAGTGTTCCGCTAAAAAAAAGCGATTATGTTCGAAATAGTTGAGGCCGAGTTGGTGGGCAAAAAAGGATTCTGCGGTGTTGGTAATCCCTACTCCATAGGCAAGACAAATGGGATAAAAGGTAAAGAAGTAGATAAAGGTGATGAAAAAACCGGCACTTTTGCCAAAATAAGTCGCTGCATGGGTGATGTCATGGTTGCCAATCGCGTTCACAAAGCGCGCTAGAGCTCGGTGACTAAGCCAGGTCATAGGAAAGCTCAAGATTGCCATCACTACCACAGGCCAAAAGCCTTGCGCCCCAGCCTTGATGGGTAAGAACAAAATTCCTGCCCCAATCGCCGTGCCAAACATGGACCACATCCAGCGGATGTCAAAGAGATTTATCCTCTTATCCTTCTCCATCACCACCCTTTTAACGAGATTTTTTCATGCTAACAGATTTTCCCCCAGCCTCACAGCATAAATCAAAGACGCTCCACCACCAATGGGTTGAGTGCTTAGTATGGTAACTCCACTCTACAAAGAGTCTCGTAAATTTTCAACAAGTCTTGATGGGGAGCAATATCGTGCACGCGCAAAATACTTGCCCCTCTTTGTAAAGCGATTAAGTGTAAAGCCAAGGTGCCACTTAGGCGATCTTGCACCTCTCTATCACAAATCTCACCGATACATTTCTTACGACTTGCGCCCACAAGTAGAGGGTAACCAAAATGCAAAAAATGCTCTAAATGCTGGATAAGGGCTAAGTTTTGTGCAGTGGTTTTGTTAAAGCCTAGACCGATGTCCAAAAGAATACTGTCAATCCCATATGTGCCTAAGCGCTCTAGTTGTGCGCTAAAAAAGCGATCCATTTCCAAAAAGAGTTGCTTATGGGGCGCAAAATGCTCCATGTCCATAGGCACCCCGTTAGAATGCATCAGCACCACTTGAGCTCTATAGGCCCTAGCCACTTGGCACATTTGCTCGTCTCTAAAACCATTAACATCGTTGAGTAATTGAAAGCCATGTTGTAGGGCAAAATCAGCCGTCTTAGGATTATAGGTATCTATGCTAAAAATGGTGTGTCGGGTTAGGTTGTTAGCTTTGATTTCTAGGCAAATATCTTTAAGACGCACGATTTCTTCTTGTGACTCAAGGCGTGCGCTAAAAGGGCGCGAGCTGGCCGCGCCAATGTCGATGTAAGCGGTTTTTTGTTCTAAATAGTGATAAATCTTCTCCAAAGCCTGTTGGGTATTGTGGCGACTCTGGGGGTAAAAACTATCTGGAGTGATGTTGATAATACCCATCAGAGTTGGGTTGCCAAAAACGGGAGATTGAAGATGGGATTCTAACATCTTTGCCAATCGTTTTAGCCCAAAGGCTTGAGAAGTGCACTTCACACGCAGGCGTTCTAGTTGGTCGTAAGTGCCTACTAAAAGGCATGTATAGGCGGGTTTCTTGGCTAAAATGCAATCCTTGGGTGTGGCTAATTCAGCCCCTACACGCAAAGCTTCCTGCTTGAGGGTCAGAGCAGCACTTAAAGGCAAATCAGTGATTTTAAAAGCCAAGAGACGGGCTTTTTGGCTCATGATAGCCTGGCCAACAGGGTGGGGGGTGATGCGCTCTAATTCTAAGGCAAAACTAGATGGAGACATGCGCTCTAAAAACATCATGTTTCTCTTAGTTCTAACACCCTCAAGAGTAGGGGCAAGAGATTATAACTGGCGCGGTAATACAAAGAATTTGCGCGCATGGCCCGATCTATATCCTCGAGCATATCCAAGGGTAAGGAGATGGTGCTTTCTTGCAAAGCGTATAAAAAGGCCTGAATTTGCGCTTTGCCTTCTTCAAGATTGAGAGGGGTTTTATCTAGGTTTTGTAAGTAAGTGTACACATCGGCTAAAGTGCATGTGTGCAAGTTTAGGGGAAAACGCTCACGGGCGATCTGGGTGCGTCGATCCTCACAGGTAAGGCGTGAGAGAAGGGTGCTCAACAAGGCGTGTTTGTGCTTGGCAATTAAAACAAAGCGCGTATTAATAGGGGGCTCTTCTAAAATTTTGAGTAAGGCGTTCTGGGCAAAGACATTGAAGTGGTGCGCGGCGATGATGTAAATTTTCTCCCCCGCATAAGTGAGCACGCAACGACGCTTGATCTCGTGGGCATGCTCTATCTTGAGCTCATCTTCCACAAATAACTCTACAAAAATGGGAGGTTGCGTGTGTGTGTCCAGTGTTTTTTGATACACTAGAGCTTCTTGTTTGGGAGCGTTGGCAAGAATTAAAAGATTACTCATTTGAGCGCTAATTTCCCTAACAAACTTTCAAAGAGGATATTTTCAAAGACTTTATAAAATTGCAGTAACTTGAGATCGCACATGGGATCCAACGAGCTTAGAAGTGCCCCTGGACCATCAAGCAACCACAAAAAGTGGTCCTTGCTAGAAATGAGTTCGCTTAATACTCCTTCTTTGCCCACATACCAAAATATATAGTTTTGATAGGTCAAATCCAAGAGATGGCGAATCAAGGAAAATTCTTGTGTATCCTGTAAGAGGGATGCAAATCCAGACAACCCATCCACAATAGGCACTAGAGGGCGTAACTTTTGCGCGTTCAAGTGGGCAAAAACATAGTGTTTAAACCACAAGCGCTCTGTATCCACACATAGAAGCACACTGCCACCCTCTAACACATGGCGGATACTATGGCTAAAATTAGCCCAATCATAAGACTCTAGCCATGGGCAGTCTAACATAGCATGTTGCTCTTGAAGAATTTGGTGTGCTCGACGCACTAGCTCCATCACAAAGCCAATTTAAACGCTTCGTGCAAGGTTTTGAGGGCGAGCTCCGCTAGAGAAACCTCTACGATCACCGAAATTTTGATTTCGCTCGTGCTGATCATCAAAATATTGATATTTTCTTTAGCTAAGGCTTTAAAGGCAGCACTGGCGATGCCTGAATGCGAGCGCATGCCCACACCCACCACAGATACCTTGGCTACCTGGCGATCGCATTCGACTGAGCCAATATCACGCACATTCTTAAGAACTTGCTGACAAATCTCTACATCCCCTTCGGGCAAAGTGAAATTAATATTGGTCTTACCATTTTTGCCAATGGTCTGCACGATCATGTCAATATTGAGTTTAGCCTCTGCTAGCAATCCAAAAATTTCTCCAGCAATACCCGGATAATCACAGGCATCGATGATATTCACGCGTGCCTGATCTTTATCTAGGGCGATCCCGCTCACAATGGGTTTTTCCACAATTTGCTCCTCTGAGGTGATGAGAGTTCCAGGGTTATCATTAAAGGAATTGCGTGTGATCAAGGGGATACTATACTTTTTGGCTAACTCCACAGAGCGGTTAAAAAGTACCTTAGCCCCCATGGAGGCTAATTCTAACATTTCATCATAGCTGATTTGGGCGATTTTGCGGGCTTGAGGCACAATGCGCGGGTCGGTGGTATAAATGCCATCTACATCGGTGTAAATCTCACAAAGTTGGGCGCGTAAGGCTCCCGCCAACGCCACCGCACTTAAGTCGCTCCCGCCCCTGCCCAGGGTGGTGATTTCTCCGCTCTTGCTTACCCCTTGAAAACCCGCCACAACAACGACAAAATTCTGTGCCAAGAGGTCCTGGATACGGGCGGTGTCAATCTCTAAAATTTGTGCGCACATGAAGTGCGTGTCGGTTAAAATCCCTGCATCTCTACCACTCAGTGAATAAGCCTTTTGCCCAAGAGACTCTAAGGCAATGGCTAAGAGAGCGCTGGAAATTTGTTCCCCGCTGCTCAATAGCCGATCCATCTCACGCCGATTGAGTCTATTGCCAAAACAATGGGCCAGCTCCAACAAATCGTCCGTGGTGTCCCCCATAGCTGAAACCACCACCACCACATCTTCAAAAAGAGCCTTGCTGGCTATCACTCTTTGAGCTACAGCTTGAATACGAGCACAATTCCCCACACTTGTGCCCCCAAATTTCTGCACTACCAGCACCTACAAATACCCTTGCTGCTTAAAATAACCGATAACCTGGCGATAAACTTGCCGTTTGAAGTGAACCACCTTAGAGAAAAGCTCCCTAGGCTTGACGAATTCGTAGCGATCAAACTCTGGAGAAGGCGTTTTGACATTCACCAAAGTGTTGTTCTTAAGGCGCACCAAAAAATAACGCTGCTTCTGCCCATCAAAGGGATAAAGTTTCTTGGTCATCGTAGGGGGAAAATCGTAAGCGATCCACTTAGGGTATTCGGCGATAACCTCTACCGCATCTGTACCGATTTCCTCCAACAACTCACGATACAAAGCCTTTATTGGGGTCTCACCCTGATCAATCCCCCCTTGAGGGAACTGCCAGGCCCCTTGTATATCAATGCGCTGCGCGATAAAAAACTCACAATCCCTAGGATAGCAAGATGAAAGCACGACAGCGGCCACATTGGGACGATAGCTCTTTTGAGCCTCCATGTGCAGTCCTTTCCATATGCCACAAGGGCACTAAGCTAAGGAATTATAGCACACAGCCCTAAAGCGTACATAAAACCACCTCCCGACAAGGCTATCTATTTTTTGAGAGTGGGGATGTATTTCGCCAACGCATCGATGTCTGCATCACTGAGATTCTTGGCCTGGCTATGCATGATTGCCCCTGAACCATAACGATTGAGAGAGCCCGCCTTGTAGCCCATCAAATCCTCTTTAATCTGTGCACTATCCAGGGTATTGACCACATGCCCTTTTCCAAATGCCTTTCTATCCATGGCAGCCCCGTGACAACCAGCACACTTCTTGACTAGCACCGCCGGGTCAGCCGCCCAAAGTAAACTCAATCCAGTAACCGCCCCCAACAGAATCGCCCTTTTCATAGCCAGCTCCTTACCAAAAATATGCCATAATGGTATTATTTCAAGGATTAAGCTATGCTTAAAACTAGCTCCATTTTCCCTAGAAGTCTATATATCCACATTCCTTTCTGTCAAAGTAAATGCGGTTATTGTGCCTTTAATTCTTTCAGCGGGTTGGAAACCTTAAGAGAATCCTATGTGGAAGCGCTTTGTCAAGACCTAAGAGCCTCGCTAAAAGGGGATTGTCTACAATCAATTTTCATAGGAGGAGGCACACCCAATATGCTCGATGCCAGGTGTTATGAAAAAATTTTTAACACTATTGTAGATTGTGCGCATTTAAGTCCTCACATTGAAATCACATTGGAGGCTAATCCTGATTTGGTCTCGTTGGAGTGGTGTGCTGCACTCAAAAGTCTAGGCATGAATCGCCTATCTGTTGGGGTGCAAAGTTTCTTTGAACCTAAATTACACTTCCTGCAACGCGATCACACACCTAAAAATGTCTATACAGCCCTAGAGTACGCCCAGAAAAGTGCGATCGAACATTTAAGTGTCGATCTCATTTACAATACACCCTTAGATACACCTCAAAGTTTAGAAAAAGAAGTGGCGTTGGCTAGTACATTACCTATTGATCATCTCTCGGCTTATAGTTTGACTTTGGAAGACAATACCAGACTGGCAAAAACATCCCCTAAGGTTCTCCCTGAATTGGATATCTCCATGCGCGCCATGTTGCACGCACAGGGTTTTGAACAATATGAAGTTTCCAATTATGCCCGTAACTACAAAGTTAAGCATAATTTACATTATTGGAGTGGCTTAGAATACATTGGGTGCGGGGCAGGAGCCGTGGGACGCGTGGGAAAGGCGCGTCTTTACAAGCTTAAAGATGTAAAAGCCTATATTGCCAATCCTTTGCACGCACGCACGGAACAACTGAGCAACAAAGACTTGGACTTTGAAGCGGTATTTTTAGGTTTGCGGTGCATATTGGGAGTGTCGACAAGTCTCTTAAAGGCTGAAAAAATGGAAACAATGTTGAACGAAAGCATATGCTACCAAAGAGGCGACCGCCTCGTAGCCAAGGATTTTTTCCTAGCCGATGAGATTGCCCTGTGGCTGAGCCACTAGGACAATGTCTCTAAGTTAAAAGACGGAGGATGTTCTGTTGTACGGTGTTAGCTTGGCTCATCGCATAGCTACCAGATTGTGCCAAGATGTTATTTTTGCTGAAGTTGGCACTTTCTTGAGCGAAATCTACATCTCTGATTTGTGACTCAGCCGCTTTCACATTCACTTGAGTGATTGTGATATTGTTCACGGTGCTCACCATTTGGTTTTGCACAGAACCCAAGTCAGAGCGCACTTTATCGAGCATTTTTTGTGCAGACTCGGCAATATCCATAACAACCATTGCTCCACGCAAAGTGGTTACTCCAGAGCCCAAAGTGAGGTTCTCAGAGGCTAGGGTTTTGTTATAGTTGGCCCCAGAAGCTGAACGCACCGCCTGGTTAAATTCGCCCAACACATCTCTAAGGTTAACAGTGGTGCTCGCCGCTGTTCCTTTGGCAAAACCGATGGCGGCATAGCCCGCGGATGCACTTACATTGGCCCCGGAAACCACCAAGATATCTCTAGCATCTTGACGCACTAAAGAGAGACGACCGAAGTTTACAGAACCCTGAGTGATATTTTGTCCGCCATTAAGGGTGCTCAAAGCCAAGCCCTGAGCGTCTACATTGGTAGCATTTGCCTTGATATCGATTCCGCGTCCATCAATGCTGCGCAAATTCAAGCGACCCACAGAATCGGTGTAAGCTTCCACACCTGTCTGAGCTGTTACTGCATTCAAAGCAGCGACCAAACGCCCATCGCTATCGTTCTTCTTGATACCAAGAATATTCCCAATCTGAACCCCATTCACGGACAGGCTACTCAAACTCCCTGATTTGATCGCACCATCAGAAGTTGTGATCACATTGGCAGTCGCACGCACCCCAGTAGCATTGGAATTCTTATTGATAACCTCTGCCAACACACCAAGCCCGGTGCCCGCACTTGTTGAGATTTTCACACTCTCCAAAGAGACATCATGCACCCCATCAACTTGCTTGAAAGTGAGAGCCACCTCACCTGATGCAGTGATATTCTGTCCGGTGGCAATCTTAACCTGACCAATTTTGTCTGAAGTAGCAGCTCCGATACTAGCCTTAATGGTTTCGTTAGAATACGCACCCACTTGGAATTCTTTATTAGAAAATGAACCGGATAACAACGCCTGTCCGTTATAGGATGTTGTATTGCCGATATTGTCCAAGCTTTGGATCAAGCGCACGATATCCGCTTGGAGTGCTTTCCTAGACTGGGTATTCTGCCCATCCTGAGCTGCCTGAGTCGCTTTCACCTTAATAGTATCTAGGATTTTGATTTGTTCATCCATTGCTTTATCTGCGATCTGGATAATCCCCATACCATCATTGGTGTTCGAAATAGCCTGTCCCAAACTCTTTGCTTGTGAGCGTAAAGAATCCGCGATAGTCATCCCTGATGCGTCGTCGGCTGCCTTGTTGATACGCAAACCCGAACTCAAGCGTTCAAGCGACTCTTTCAAGTCGCGTTGTGTAACCAATCCCACGGCGTGGGCGTTCAACGCATTGATGTTCGTATTGACCTGAAATGCCATACTAACTCCTTGTTATTTTAACCTAAAGCATCCTTGCTCTAGTTTTTCTAATATCGGCCATAATTTTGAATTGTAAACTCCCCCACCTGAACTTTTAGGCAAACGCTCCACAGCGCATCAATTTTTGGTAGCGCAAAGTCAAAAAATCGCCTGCTTGGATCAAAGGAAGTTGAGTGAGGAAATAATTTTTAATGGCATGACTTGCCTCAATCTTATCACGGTGTGCCCCTCTTTGAGGCTCTAAAATGATGTCATCGATTAACTTCGCTTGTTTGAGGTCCGTAGGAGTGATTTTCATGGCTTTTACGGCCACCTCGGCTTTGCTTGGATCGTTCCATAAGATTGCTGCACAGCCCTCTGGAGAAATTACACTGAAAATGGAATATTCCATCATGGCTAAACGGTCGGCAATCGCAATTGCTAGTGCACCCCCACTTCCCCCCTCGCCGATGATGATAGAAATCGTGGGAACTTTGAGGGCGGCAAATTCCTGCAAATTCTTGGCGATCGCCTCACTCTGCCCCCTCTCTTCTGCGCCAAGACCCGGGTAAGCCCCTGCTGTATCGACTAACATCAGAATAGGTAAGTTGAATTTTTCAGCAAATTTTGCACTCTTGAGGGCTTTGCGATAGCCTTCAGGATTGGGCATCCCAAAATTACGCTGCAATTTATTTTTGGTGCCTCGCCCCTTTTCTTCGGCAATAACCACGACCGGCACGCCTTCAATCCTACCTATAAAACTTACAATGGCCTTATCATCGCTGAAATGACGATCTCCGAAAATTTCGTAGCGATCCTGCAGAATGAGTTCGATATAGTCCATCGCATAGGGTCTATCAGGATGACGGGCGAGTTGTAGGCGCTGGTAATCCGTTAGATTGGTGTATACATTCTTGATCTCTTTGGCCAAACGCTTTTCAAGAATTTCTTGAGCATCGACATCCCCTCGAATAGATGCCATCTCAATATCATCCTGAAGACCCTTAATGCGGGTTTCAAAGTCCAAATAGACTGCCACTCTAGGCCCTAGATAGCTTTGAAGATCACCACCGCGTTGGTGCCCCCAAACCCAAAAGAGTTACTCATGACCGCCTGTAGTCTAGCACTACGCGCTTCGTTGGGAATATAGTCCAGATCACAACCTGGATCCTTGACTTCCTGATTAATTGTGGGAGGCAGCACGCCTTTTTGTAATGCCATGACAGAGATCACCGCCTCAATAGCTCCAGCCGCACCCAAACAGTGCCCAATCTGCCCTTTAGTGGAGCTTACAGGTGGGACATTCTCTTTACCATTGAAAACATTTTTCAAGGCAATTGTTTCGTAAAGATCATTGTAGCTGGTGCTAGTGCCATGCGCATTGATATAGCCCACCTTAACCCCATGTTTGCCGGCCATTTCTAAAGCGCCTCTCATGGCGCGGTAAGCTCCTTCACCATTGGGAGCAGGAGCGGTGATGTGGCTGGCATCTCCACTTTCCCCATAACCTACTAACTCGGCGATAATATGTGCTCCCCGTCGTTTAGCACTCTCATATTCCTCAAGCACTAAAGCCCCTGCACCCTCACCCATTACAAAACCATTGCGTTCCTTGTCAAAAGGTCTGGACGCTTTTAAGGGCTCGTCATTACGGTTAGAGAGAGCGCGAATGGAGGCAAATCCCCCAATACCCACAGGACAAATTGTAGACTCTGCCCCTACGACCAACATACACTCCGCACCCCCTAAAAGAATCGTCTTGTGGGCTTCAATGATGGCATGCGTCCCCGCTGCGCAGGCAGTTACGCTGGAAACATTGGGGCCTTTGATGCCATACTCGATGGATACGAAGCCTCCTATCATATTTACAAGTGCTGATGTAATAAAAAAAGGATTAACCTTTCTAGGACCTTTATCATAACAGTAGATGGAGTTGGCCTCGATATTGCCTAAACCTCCGATTCCAGAACCCGAGCTAATGCCCATCCTATTGGCAAGTGCCTCTGGACATTTACCCTCCACCAAAATTTGGCTCTCCAACATCGCTTCTCTGCTAGCAAGTAAGCCCAACTGGATAAAACGCCCCGCTTTTTTGACATCCTTGAGGTTCATCACAGAGTTGGGATCAAAATCTGTGATCTCAGCCGCGATTTGCACAGGAAAACCCGTTGTATCAAAACAGGAAATCTTCTTGACTCCGCACTTCCCACGCACAATGGCATCGAAAGCAACCTCTTTGTTTAATCCCAGGGCATTCACCATGCCCATGCCCGTTACCACAACCCTACGCAACAACTCTCCTTTCAGCCAAGTGCCTAGGAACCAACAATCGCTATGTTAGCTTGCGCTCTTCGATAAACTTGATCACATCACCAACAGTTTTGATTTTCTCCGCCTCTTCATCGGGAATATCAATTCCGAACTTTTCTTCCAAAGCCATGATGAGCTCCACCACATCTAAGGAATCTGCATTCAAATCCTTAATGAAATCCGCTTCCTCTGTTACCTGCGAAGCACTCACATTCAACTGCTCTACAATCACCGCTTGGATATCCTCAAACAACGCCATAAAATCTCCTACTCGAATTTTGCAACTAAGCTCGAATTCTAACCTAAAATCACTTCAGCAACCTTAAATGGCTACTTGCGCTCCAACACATCTACGATTCGATACAAGAAGTAGATGATAACCAACAACAAAATCAGAAATACAAAATTCATGCTCTCTCCTTTAGCAACACACACCCCCTCTTGCTCCTACATATACAATCCGCCATTCACCTTAAGCGTTTCCCCCGTGATGTAACTGGCTAAATCGCTCAATAAAAAAGCCACCGCCCCAGCAACTTCTTTTGCCTCACCAAGGCGACCTAGGGGAATGTTTTTAAGATATTCCTCTTTTACATCCTCCTTGAGTCCGGCATTCATGTCAGTTGCGATAAACCCGGGGGTGACACAATTAAAACGGATATTGCGCAGAGCCCCTTCATAAGCAAAGGACTTACTCATAGAAATCACTCCCCCCTTGCTTGCAGCGTAATTAGTCTGTCCTATATTACCCCGTTCAGCAATGACAGAAGAGAGGTTGACAACACTCCCAAACTTCTGCTTGCCCATCACCTTGAGCGCTTCACGACAACCTATGAAAGTAGAGCGAAGATTGACCTCGAGCACATGCATGAAATCCTCGGTTTTCATGCGCACAGCCAACTTATCTAGCACAATTCCGGCATTGTTGACCAAATAGCTCAAGCCCCCATCTGCATCCACAATCGTTTTAAACCCTTCCATGAAATCTGCCTCATGAGAAACATCAAATTTCACTAGAGCAGCGCGCCCTCCTAAGGATTCAATTTCCTGCTTAAGACCATCAACTGCCTGCGGATTACTCCGATAATTGAGCCATACTTTCAGAGGCTGACCCTCTTTGTTACGATAACCTCCCAGCAAAAGCGCGATAGCGCGCCCAATACCCCGACTTGCCCCCGTGACTAAGACATTATGCCCGCTAAACTCCATCCGCCCTCCCTACAACTTGGATTCGTAGCGACGCAACATATAAAGGCGCTTAAGAATTTTCTTCTTAGCATTAATTTTTTGCTTTTTGCGCTTCTCTGTTTTAGATTCAAAAAAGCGTCGCGCACGACACTCTGTGACGACTAAATTGCGATCGGTCTGCTTTTTAAAACGCCGATACGCTTCATCGAAGCTATCACTCTCTCTGACCTTGATTCCAGGCATAACATCACCTACTTTCTTGCTCAAATGCGCCGATTTTAACGAAATTTTGTAAATTTAACCTAAAATCAGCATAAATTCTGCTATAATGGTTTCTTTGGGTGCTCATAGCTCAGCTGAATAGAGCAACAGGTTGCGGTCCTGTAGGTCGGGGGTTTGAATCCCTCTGAGCACACCATGCTGCTTCAACACGATGTAAAAGTCCTTTTTTTTTGGAATGCTATGGATGCCTATCAGTATAGTGAACTGCTTAAGGAATTAGAGAGTAAGTGTCAAAATATTGCCCAAATCATCAAGCCTCAGGGTTTGCAGGATACGCTTGCCCTTTTGGAGCGCGAACAAGCCGATCCCCTCTTTTGGCAAGATAAGGAACGCGCCGCCTCTAAGAACCAAGAAAAAGTCAAGATAGAACGGCTTTTAAGCGCGTACCAGAGTGCTAAAAACGCTTTAGATGAGGCGCATGAACTCTTTGAACTTGTGCAAAATGACGATCCAGAGACGCTGACCCAACTCTTTGAAGACGCTCCCCATTTACAAGCGTGCGTGCAGCGCTTAGAGGTAGGGGTGATGTTGACCAATGCCCATGACGGGCGCGATGCGATTGTGAGTATCCAGCCGGGGGTAGGGGGCGTGGAGAGCCAAGACTGGGGGAGTATGCTCTATCGCATGTATTTGCGTTGGGCGGAACGCAAGGGTTTTAAGGTGGAGTTATTAGATTATCAGGAGGGCGAGGAGGCGGGCATTAAAGGGGTGGCCTTCATCATTAGAGGGATCAATGTTTATGGCTACATGAAAAATGAGAATGGGGTGCACCGCCTGGTTAGAATGTCGCCCTTCAATGCCAATGGTAAAAGACACACCAGTTTTGCCAGTGTGCAAGTGAGCCCAGAAGTGGACGATGACATTGATATTGTAATTGAGGATAAAGACATTAGAATTGATACCTACCGTGCCAGCGGAGCGGGCGGACAGCATGTTAATAAGACTGAATCGGCCATTCGAATCACTCATTTTGCCACCGGAATTGTGGTGCAATGCCAAAATGATCGCAGTCAGCACAAAAATAAAGCAATGGCGCTCAAAATGCTCAAATCCCGTCTCTATGAATTGGAGCTACACAAGCAAAGGGAGCAAGGCAATACAGAGGAAAAGAGCGAAATTGGTTGGGGACACCAAATCAGAAGCTATGTACTCGCCCCCTACCAGCAAATCAAAGATGTGCGCTCCGAGGTCGCTTACAGCAATGTGGAGGCGATCTTAGATGGGGATTTAGATGCCATCATGGAAGCTGTGCTTGTGTCGAAGGCGCAATAAGCTAGACGCAAAAAGTCTTTAGCTATAATCCAGGCCAAATTTGGGGTGGTAAGGAGAATGAATGACGCAAGAAGAGTTAGATGCCTTGATCAATGGGGGTGGTTTAGAGGCGATAGAGCCCTTGGATCAAGAGATGGAGCGCGAAAAAGAGCGGGAGGCATCTCTATCCAAGGACGAGCAAAAGGAAAAGGACTGGAATGATGCCTATGAGCATTACATGAAGGTAGACAAGAAAAAGGCCGAGAAATACGGCAAGGTGGATTCTGAGGAGTGGCCTCCTCCCCCCCCTACAGAAGAGCATAAAGTGGTACACCAGCTTGATGATGTTACACGCGATTCAGAGGTCAAGGCGACTCAGGTTTTTGACCAGTTGGACTACATTAGCGCGAGTTCAGAAAACATTATCAAAACCCTCAAAAAGATCAAGATTCCCTTGCAAAAACACCTAGAAATCTTTGAAACTTTGGCGCAAGCTTTCCCACTTATCAATACTTTTCAAACCTCACTAGAAGAAACTCGAGAGATTTTAAAGGGGATCGATCGTATTCAGGAGAGTGCGGAGGGGTGTTCAGATAGCGCGATGCAGGCAATGGACATCATGCAATTCCAAGACATCCACCGCCAGAAGATCGAGCGGGTGATCAATGTCATGCGCGCCCTCACACAGTATATGAATTCTCTCTTTGAGGGCAATATCGAAGATTCCAAACGGGTGAGCTCTGCCTCTTACATCATCGGTGATGATAGCGAGAGTGTAGCGAGTGAAAGCGATATCGAAGCCTTGATCGCAGCTTTTGGAAAGAGGTAAGCTCTTGTATGTCTGTGGAATTATTAGCTCCTGCGGGTAATCTCCATAAACTCAAAATCGCCCTAGATTATGGCGCAGACGCGCTGTATGGAGGTTTAGGGCAGTTTTCTCTGCGTAATCGTGCCTCTAAGAATTTTGATTTAGAGAGTTTTAAGCAGGGGGTGGCGCTCGCCCACGCACGGGGTAAGAAGTTTTATGCCACGCTGAACGCTTTCCCCTTTAATTCTCAAATCAAGCTCTTAGAAGAGCATTTATACAAGCTCGCCGATTGTAAGGTAGATGCGCTCATTATTGCTACGATCGGTGTGCTTAAACTCGCCCAAAAACTTACCCCACACATTCCTATCCATCTCTCCACCCAAGCCAATGTGATGAATGTCCTAGACGCACAGGCTTTCTATGAAATGGGGGTCAAACGCATTGTCGTAGCTAGAGAGATGAGTTTAAGTGATGTGGTGGAGATTAAAAAGGCATTACCCGATTTAGAGTTGGAAATCTTTGTGCATGGGAGCATGTGCTTTGCCTTTTCGGGACGCTGCCTAATCTCAGCCTTGCAGCATGGACGCGTGCCTAATCGAGGGAGCTGTGCCAATGATTGCCGTTTTGATTACGAATATTACATTAAAAACCCCGATACTGGCGTGATGATGCGCCTTGAAGAAGAGGAGGGTGTGGGGACGCATATCCTCAATGCCAAGGATTTAAATCTAGCTAGCCATATCGCCCCTATTTTAGAGAGCAAGGCTATTAGCGCACTCAAAATTGAAGGGCGCACCAAATCCAGTTATTACGCTGCTATCACTACTAAGACCTATCGCACCGCCATCGAAGACTATTACAATAACCAACACCGCCCAGTACTTTATCAAGCCGAGTTAGCCACGCTCAAAAACCGCGGTTTCACGCAAGGTTACCTCATCCAACGCCCTCACCAACGCCTAGACACCCAAAACTTTAAGAGTGCGATCAGTGAGGGGGATTTTCAAGTCAATGGCGAGGTGCTTGCAGACGGGCAATATTTTTTGTGCAAATTTACTACAAAACCCCATGTTGATTATGAAATCGTGCTGCCTTACAAGGCAGACTTAACCCCCATGCTCAATGACATTGGAAAAATTTACACCTTTGAGGGAAAATACTATCTCTGTTTGTATAAAATTTTACTCCAAGATGGGCGAGAGCTAGAAGCCATTCACAGCGGCAACACGCACCCGGTTAGACTCCCTACCAAGCTCCCTCCTCATAGTTTTTTGCGCACTAAAAGTGCCTCTTGAGCGCATAACTCACGCTCCCAAATCATGACTGAGCTCACACAAAACCCTAATGTTTTGGCTGTGGCTGTCATACACCCAATGCTTGTCAAAGGCATGTTTTGCTCCCGAGTTGCCATTGACATCGAGCAAATAAAAGCGGTTTTTATCTTGGCGTTTGTGTTGCATTTGTTGGGCAAGGTTTGAATCAAGCTCGCCAAAATCTCCATCTGAGATCACTAGCAAATCTGCCTTTTTGTAATTCTCTGCTTGCATCGCCCTTAAGCCCTCTTTTAAGGCAAGCCCGACATCTGTCCCGCCCCCAAAACTCAGGCTCAAAAATTCATTCAATCTAGCAAGCCCTCCGCCCTTGCTTAAATCCATCGCACTCGTTTGGGAGCTAAAGTTAATTAAAAAGCAAGATCGTTTGCTCTTTTTGGCATGGGAGGCTAAAAAGAGTGTGAGGGCTTTAGCGATGAGCTCAGGCGTGCCACTCATCGACCCGCTAGTATCTACGCAAATAATGATAGGCCCTTTTTCCCCCTCTTTTTCCTGTTCCTTTTCTACTTCTACCTCCACTTCCTCTATCCCCTCCAAATGGTGGTCAATATAGCCTTGCTTTTCAAAGCAAAAGAGGCGTTTTTCTGTGAATTTCAGGTAAAACAACACCTCCAAATCGGGGTCATCCAGCAGGGCTAACTCTTGGGGGATCAAGTTTTCTAAATCATTACTCAAATGAATCCCACAAATCTCCTCTTTATAATCCCTAGTGGGGTGGCGTTCTGTGTAAGAATAGCTTTTAAGCTCCTTGATCATTTCCTTGATCATTTCTTGCTGCATTTCTTTCATCCGCCCCAGCAGATCGCAAATTTGCATTAAGGCTTTATTGTTTTTGATTTGGGCAAAGAGGGCAAGGATTTGAGCAAGATTTAAACGCGTGGGGTTAGCCCCCTGCAAAGAAAAGCCCCTACTCCCCTCTTGTTCTCTCTTGCCACCCTTGCCCCCCTGCTCTAGCTCTAGCCCCGTATCCAGTCCCTCCAAACTCTCTAACGCGCGTTTTTGTGCCTCTAAATCGCCTAAGCCCTCTAAATCTAAAGATTCTAGGGCTAGCCCCTTAGCGTCCATAAATAACCCACTTGTGCCAAAGAGTTCGGGGGCAAGTTTTGCTAGCTGTTTTGCCTGCCATAGGGCTTTAAACCACGCACGCATGCGCTCTAAAAAATCCTGCTCCATTTTGGCTTGTGTGGCTTGTTTCCATGTGGTGATCTTGTGATCTAAAACCCCTTGCCACTTACCTAAAATAAAGCGATGCAAGGTGGCGTGATCTTCGAGGGTTTTAAGCCCCTTTTCTTGGGCGTGTATAAAACTTAAATCCTCTTGGGGGTTGTGGGTGTGAAACTGGGCGCGGGTATTTGCCACCAAATCTTTTTGTTCTGGGTGGGTGTGTTTGCGCTGGTAGTGGGCTAGGCTCTCCTCAAAAAAGGGGTGGTTTTTTAAAGCCTCTTTAATTTGGCTATCTTTTTCTTGGCAGGCTAGCTCAAATTGCGCGGCAATCTGGGGGTCGTCTAAGAGATCGTAGGTTTGGAGGTCGTTCATTTGGTGTTTTTATAAGTTTGCTTTATTCTTTTAGCAAGCCCTAAAAGGTGGGGAACACAATTACGGCTGTAATTAGATAGACACTCTGTATGACCATCCCCACATGGGTAATCAATGTCATCTAGCACTTCTTCTAATTGATTTAATTTTTGCTTGCCCCTGATATAGTTTTCTAAAGCCCTTGCAATATCTGTAATAGCCTTTTTAAATTCTTTAGTGTTGATGACTTTTTTATTATCCATACGCCCGTGTTTTTGAATAATTTCTGTGATGCTCTGCGTAAGTGTTTGAAGTTGTTGTTCTTGTCTTTGTTTTTCAAGCACACCCGCTTGTGCGTCCCGCAAGAGTTCTTGTAATCTCAAGCGTAGGGTTTGAAAAGCCTCCAAAAGACCTGCCTCTTTAGGGTCTTTTTTGAGATCATCAATGGTGTTGTCAAAGTAGATGTGTAGATCATCATACATGCGTTGTTGTTTTTCCTCCAAAGGCTCATTAAGAAACACCTGTTTTAAGTTTTCTAGCTGTTGTTGGGCGTGTTCTAGGCGGGTGTTTCTATACAGCTCCTCTAATTTCAATGATAAAACCTTAAACTCTTCTAATAGCCCCTGCGTGCCTGAAAAGGCAACTTTCTGATCGGTAGAGGATAAAAACACATTAGCCTTTTGGCTTGCCTCTTGTAACTCTTGCCTCAAAGTTTGGGCGTGGGCAGTGGTTTGTTGGTGCAAGTCTTGGTAGGCATTGGTAAAAGTTTCTAAAAAATCCGTTGTCATCTTTTCAAGGTGTAAAAAGTTTTCTTGCGCCTTTTCTAAGTCTTTAGCCCTTGTGTGGCTACTTTTCAAGCATTGGGCTAAGATCGCATTGACTAAGGGGATTTGCTCTAGGCTATCCCACAGACAATGCCTAAGCAAGGCGAGATCGGGGGTGGTAACTTGGGGCTGGTCGCTAAGGAGGGCGGCGACTTGTAAGAGTTGGGCGCATTGTTTAAAACGCCGATCGGAGGGGGTGGCAATCAAGTTAGAATCGGACTCTGTAGTTTCTTGCTCCTCTTGTGTGGGCGCGCTCTCGCCTAAGAATTTTGCCACTAAAGCGGGGTTGTGTTTGAGTTGTTCTAAGGTCGCCTTAATGGTGTGCAAACTCTCTAGGGCTTCTGGGCTAAAGGGGATTTGGGCGGCTTGCTGGTGGATACTCTCTAGCTCCTCTAGGCTAAAGGCGTGTTGGCTAGAACTCTTGCCCTCTTGGCTGGTAATCAGTTTGAGAAAATTCTCTTTAGATCTTAGGGGTTCTACAAAGTAGCGCAAAAGCATGCGATCGTAAAGGGCTTCTAGCCCTTGATTGGTGGGAGGGAACTCATTGCTCGCGCACACAATGCCCTTTAGGGGGACTTTAATGTCCGTGTCTCCCTCTTTAAAAAGCCTTTCGTTGATGATGGTTAGTAGAGTGTTTAAGATCGCTGGCGAGCTTTTCCAAATCTCATCCAAAAAGGCAAAGCTGGCGGTGGGTAAGTAGCCTTTAGTGTTTCTGACTAGGCGGTTTTGTTTGAGTTGCCCGATGTCAATAGGACCAAAAATATCTTCAGGGGTGGAAAAGCGGTGCATCAGCGCGCTAAAGAAATCTTTAGGCTCACCAAAGGCAAGGCTGACTTTTCTAGCGATCATGGATTTTGCCGTGCCGGGGGGTCCGTATAAAAAAATGGCTTTACCGGCGAACATGGCGAGCAACACCAAGCGCACGCACTCCTCACGCTCGTATAAATCTTTTTCTAGCTCGGCGATGAGGTTTTTAACTCTGCTTTTGTAAGACATGGGACCTCCTAAAAAAGGGCTATTATAGCGCAGATTTTAAGTGCTCATGCTGTGTTCACTGCTTGCAGTCTTTAAGGGAGGGGTAATTCACGATGGCTTCAAAAATGCGTTCAATCTGGGAGAGATCGAGCTCTAAGGGGCATTGGTAGTAATGTGCGATGCTGACAAAGTGTTCTGGGTGGTATACGCTCACCACGCCATCGCAGATATGATTTAAACTCTCTTCTATAGCTTTGGGAATAATGGGAGTGAGCACAATAATGCTTCTAGCGCGTTTGTCCATACAAGTTTGGATGGCTAAACCTGCCGTGATCCCCGTTTCGATGCCTTGATCCACGATGAAGACATTTTTATGAGCCAGGGATTTGAGCATGTTGCCCTTGCGGAATTTGTAAATTTTAGAGAGAATTTCTTCCTCGTAAATTCTCTTAGCTTCGCCATAGACATAATCTAAGCTGATCTCAAAAGCCTGGATAAGGTTTTCGTGCATGATAATTCCCATGGTCTCGCTGACTAAGGCGATTTCGCATTCGCGATTTAGTGGGGCGTAAATAGAACCGCTAAAGAGAAAATCTAAATCCACGCGCAATTTCATGGCGAGTGCATGGGCAAATTGCAGACCCTTAAGGCTGGTGGCAAGCATGATCGCATCGCTGGTATCTAAATGGCGCACAAGCACTTCATTGATGAGCTTGTGTAGAGCGTCTTGGTAGTCTTTAAAGAGGGTTTGAGTCATTGTTTTAGGCGGCGGTAGGTTAGGTTGGTTTTGGTGATGGGAGAGAAGTCTAATTCTAATTTGATATAACTATTTTCATAGATTTTAAGCGGATCATTGGGGTTGTCTGTGAGCACAGGGCGGCGGCGGTTGACAAATTTGAGGCCAATACCAAAACAGCGGATTTTCTTGAAGATGCCTACATCCCAGTTTAGGATCACATTCTTGCTAATGTCATAACCAATAGAGCCAGTTAGCGAAAACCATCTAAAATCATTACTGAAACCAGCTTTGAGGTAGTTAGAGTTGTTTTCTACAATTTTATTGATCCCATTGTCGTTAAAATTGGATTTAAGATAGTAGGAAATGTTAGCCACAAGAAATTTGTAATTGTAATTGGCGTTGATAGACACCTCATCTAAGCTATTGTAATACCATGAGTAGAAAAGTGTGCCATAAATATTCAAACCCTTGAGGGGTGAAAAGCCCAGCTTGGTTTCCATGGGCATGCGCAACAAAGAAATTTTATCATCAAAATCCATCGACTGGGCGATGCGCCAATAGAAAAGTTCCTGTCCATTGATACCATAGAGGTATTGGGTGAGGTTTAAACTGAGTTGCCGACTGGAGGGATTGCGCTCAATAATTGCCGAAGGGTTCCACACCGAATCGTAAATTTGACCGCGGTAATCGTAGTCGCTCAGTGTATTGGAAGTGAAGTCATTGCGTGCCTGCGCACTGAGCACATACATTTGATCGTTGAACAAGCCATTAGCAAAGTTGTAGTAAGTGCCTTGTAACACCGCTTCTAGTTGGACGGTGTGGAGCAGTTTATTGTATTCGCGTGCCAGGTCTGTGTTAAGATAGAGGGTGTAAGCGCTGGAGAAATAATTCCCATACACCCTAGAGACTCCCGGAATATTAGGAACATAGCTATTTTTGGTGTTGCCTATGACGACATTGCTCAAGTTAATATTATTCCACAAGCCCACAGAAAGGTATTTTTTAAAAAGCGAGAATTGCATGCCCAAAGGAATTTGAATGGTGTTTTGCACATAACCATAACCCACTTCACGCACGATGTCGTGGAATTGGTAGTCTAAAGAGTAGAGAAGGTGTTTCCACCCCAGAGGTGCTAGGTACTTGTGGTATTGCAAACTGGGGAGGGATTGAAAGGTGCGATCGTTATTAATTTTATTGAGGTTGAGGAAGTATTTGAGATTTAAACCATAGTAATGATTATTGGTTTGGATATAGTAATTGCCTCGCGACATGTGGGTGGCATCGGTAATGCGTTGGTTGACCTTTTCAAAGCGTACATAATCTAGGTCGTTCATGTAGAGGAAATCTAGGTAATAGGCGTTGTCTAGCTTGGATTTGAGTCCAAAGTATTTTTGGAATGCCTGACGGCTAGCACTCAGTGTCTCAAACCCAAAGACATTTTGGTTGCGCAGATGATAAAGCTCTGTATAGTGATTGTAGTTGCGGAAATAACGCATGTTGAAGATGAATTTATCTTGGTGGGAATTGATCATTCTAAAATCAAAATTGAGTCCCAAGCCCCTTTTGGAGCGGATTTGAGGCGTTAGAGTCATGTCCCATGAATCCCTAGGTGCAATGTAGAGAGGTTGCAGGTAAATGAAACCCGCCAGATTGGAAGTGCCAAATTCAGGGTATAGAAGTCCGCTGGAGCGTTTGGTACTCGTTGAGGTGAACACATAGGGCAAGTAGAGAATGGGAATATTGCCCAAGTAAATTTTAGGATTCCAAAGCGAAAGATGGGACTTATCTGCGTTGAAGCGCCCTGAAGTCGCGTTAACATGCCAAATGGGGTTGTCAATACTGCAGCCAGAAGCGGTGAGATTTTTGATGTAGTATTGGTTTTGCTTGGCATGGGCGATGTCTGCGCTGATCCACATTCCGCTAACGCTATCTTGCACATAAAAGGGAAAGATGAGCTCGTACTTCTCATTGAGTTTTACCTTAATATGCTCCGCGCGCACCAAGAGGCCCTCTCCGCGATAGATCTTGACATGCCCCTCTAAAATGGCTTCCTTTTTCTGGGTATCGTAAATCGCCTTATCGGCTAAGATATACACATCGTAATTGAGCAAGATCGCATGCCCGCTAGCCGTTACAATGTGGTTTTGAGCGTCTACGCGATCAGCTAAAAGCTCAAAAATCTTGTGATTTTTTTTGTCAAATTTCTGCACGGCGATTTGCTGCTTGGCTTGCGCCACTATGGCAAATAGCCATCCTAATAGGAATAACCACCAGCGCATTCATTTAGTCATGATAACCAAAGTCTTGGCATAGCGATCGTGAAAAACACGCTGAAATTTGTCCTTAGAAAGATAGATGAAGGGGCATAAGAGAGCCATTTCCTTGAAGGCGCAGCGCTTTAATCGTTCTATCCAAGTAGGATTGTCTAAACTCTTCAAACTCACCACGCGCAAATGGAAGACAATTTTTCCAATGCTCACCCCAAAGCCCCCCATGCACAGCCCTTCATAGAAAATGTGTAAGAATACATAGAGTAAGACATAGCGCAGCACGGCGTGGGTTTTGAGAATGAAGCCCACATGCAAGACATCGAGCCAACGCGTGTTAAAATCCCATGCTAGTAGGCTCACCAGAAGCATATCCACACCATAAGCCCCCACCCGACACCACCAAGGAGGCAAAACCAAGCGCTCCTTATAAAGAATTTCCTCTAGCTTATAAGGCTCCAAAACTATTATCCGTGCTAGTATCCAATATCTTCTCTAAACTGCATGCCCTCAAATTGCACCTTATTGACGAGTTCATAGGCATGTTCTCTAGCCTCCAGTAGAGATTTTCCCACGCCAACACATACTCCCACACGCCCTCCAGACACCAAAAAGACTCCATTTTCTTGGGCAATGCCCCCCAAATCCAAATGCCCTTTTTTTTCGTCGATAGGGTCGATGTAAACACTCTGTCCCCCAGAAATCTTATAGGGGTAATCTTTGGAGGCAAGCACCACACCTAAGCAATGTTGAGAGTATAACTCTAGGGACAAATCTTGGAGTGTATCGTCCAAAGTTGCTAAACAGAGGTCTAAAAGGGGGGTTTTGAGCAGAGGTAAGAGCACACCGCACTCCGGATCGCCAAAGCGCACATTGTATTCGAGCAAGTAGGGCTCTAACCCCCCCTGTGTTTCTACCACCATCACTCCCGTATAGAGCACTCCTACAAGGGGCTTGTTTTGCTCTACCATGGCTTTTAAAATAGGCTCGATGATTTTGGTGGCGATGGCGTGCTGTAGGACTTGGTTACACAAATTCGTAGGCGCGAACGCCCCCATCCCCCCCGTATTAGGTCCATTGCCCGAGATCTGCTTGTAAGATTGAGAAGGGGGTAAGAGAAGGTAGTTTTGGTGATGAACTAGCGCACAGATGGAGAGTTCAAAACCGGGCAAAAATTGCTCTAATAAAACTTTTTGCTGCTGTTTGTTGCCAAATAGGTATTCTAGTGCCCGCAACCCTTCTTCTTGATTTTGCGCAATGACCACTCCCTTGCCTTGACATAGCCCATCTGCTTTGATCACGAGGGGATAATGACTTTGTTCTAAGTGTAAACGGGCTTGATCGTAACTGGAGAGCACCACATAGGGCGCGGTGGGTACACCATAGCTTTGGGCTAATTCTTTGGCAAAGCTCTTGGAGCTCTCTAACAGACTAGCTTGTTGGCTAGGTCCAAAAACTTTGATTTGTGTATGCGCAAAGGCATCGCTCAGACCCTCTACTAAAAGGGTTTCTGGTCCAATCACCACTAAATCCACCTTTTTATCCAGCGCAAAAGCCACCAATTGGGCGTGATCGTGGTAGGGCACATTCACCCCGATATTCTGTGTTCCCCCATTCCCGGGACAAAAATAAATATCGCCTACGCGTGTGTCTTCTCTAAACTTGCGTCCCAGCGCGTATTCTCTAGCGCCCTCTCCGACAATCAAAATCTTCTTCTTCATTTAAACCCTATTTTAGTCACCCAGACGAGCGTTACTATGTTGCGTAGTTCAGCAGAGCTACGGATTGACTAGGAGGACTCTCTTAGGTGGCAGATTTGCACATCCAAAGCCATGCAAAAATACCAAATCACACAAAAGCCACTACAACCAGCCTTACTAGTTGTGTATAAAAGAACTTACCAAAAGTAGAAACACGCGTCGTCCAGGCTAAATTTGGCATGTCATTATACTTCAATTTAACTTAGATCGTAATAGTGATTGTATTAAAATGGGTGTAGAAAACTTGTGTGCCTGCTTGGGAGGCAAAGCGCACATGTTTCTTCTGCGTGTAGTCGATGTTGATTTTTAAAGCTTGCGCGCTGGGATTAGAGCAAGTGAGTTTGGCCAGTAGAGTGCAGGCCTTGTGTAAAAGACTCTCTGAGGGTGCATGGGGGTGGGAGAAAATGACCATGTGTGCCCCGGGTTTGTCTTTGACATGTGCCCAAATGTCGCGTGCGCGCGCCATTTTGAGAATTTCGCGGTTTTCCTGTTGGTTGCGTCCAATCATCACCCGTGTCCCCTCGATATCAAAACTTTCCAAATGGGCGTTTGGCACGCTGCGTCGTGTGGTTTTGGCACGCAAAAGGGTCAAATCTTCTAGGCGCGCTGTGGCTAAAAAAGCCTGTTTGGCCTGCAAAAAGGCGATCTTGGAGCGAATATTTTCTACTTGTAATGCGATATGTGTGGCTTTTTGCTGGCTTTTCTTAGCCATTTTAAAGAGTTTATTGGCCGCATCGCTTAGGGTGCGCGCTTGTGGGGGCAAAGTGATGTGTTGCTCTTCCAAAACTAGTGTTTTTGCATACACCAAACTGGGGTCTAAATGGTGTAAATGTGCCAAGATCAAATTAGCATGGACACGCTGTTGTGCAGATTCCTGGAGGAGTTGTGGCGCGCTGGGTAAGCTTTCTAAGCGTGCCTGCAAAGTCTGTTCTTTTTTCTTCCAATTGCGTTTCAAGCCTGCCTTTTGACTCTCTAAGGTTTGCATGCTCACGCGGGTATGCAGGGCATGGAGTGCCTCAAAAAGGTCCTGTTCCAACATAGGTTCTAAGGGAGGGCGTGTAAAAGCAGGTTTAGCTAGAGGAGTTAGGATTTGGGCTTTGATGACGGGGCGATAACTCTGCTGTGCGCTCACAAAGCGCAAGGCTTCTAACACGCGCCCCTGCGCATCTAATAAGATCGCATTGCTATGCTTGCCCGTGAATTCCAATTGCAAAAAGGCATGGGTTCTCTTGTAGCTATGCGCACATTCTAGCGCGATCTTTAAGATTCGATCGTCATTTTCTAAAGAAGCGTCCACAATTCTAGCATTGGAGGCATATTTTTCTAAGGCAAGATTGAAAGGGGTTTTGGAGTAGCTAGCATGTGCGCAAAGATCGATGTAGAGATAACTCTGCGCTCTGTGCATGCATGCCTTGAAGCAATAATGAGGGGTGTCTAACACGAGTACATGTTGGTGGGCGCGGATGGTGATTTTAGATTGTTTTTTTAAGAGTAAAGCACTATGGTACAAAAGCGCGTAGCTAATCATAATTCAACTTCATTCTAGCGTAAGCTAGGGCTTCCTGCCCCAAGTTAGCGTCTACCATGCGGGCAATTTCGAGCACTTGCTCGTCTTTATTGAGTAATTTGATGTGGGCGTGGTGGTTATTTTGGTAGACCAAAAAATGTCGATCTGCTAGACCGGGGAGATGCGGTGCGTGTGAAATGGCGATAACCTGGTAATGCGCGCTCAATTCTTTGAGAATTTGCGCTACATTCGCGCTCTCCTGTCCACTCAGATTAGCATCTAGTTCATCGACTAGGAGAGTTTGAATAGGGGTGTTGGAGTGTTGTCTCTTTGCCTGCAATGCCAACAGAGCAAGGCGCAAGCGGTTACATTCTCCCGCACTCCAGTGCGCGCTTTTACCCAAGAGTAGATGCACATTCTCTAACCCATGCGCTCCCAAGGGCACTGCCTCTAAGGCTAAATGGGGTGTTTTGAGCAAAAGGGGAGTGGTGTAATTCTCCAGCATCGCTTGCATGGTGCTTAAGTGTTGTTGGCGTTCTTGCTTCACTTGCAAGCCCCATTGCAAACAGGTTTGCTCGCATTTTTGTAAGTGTTCTTGCGCATGTTTGACATGTTTTTCATGTTCGCAATAGCGTTGGTAATCTTGAATTAAGGCATCTCTTTTGGCGCGCGCCTGTGCCTCACTCCCATATTTGCGCACAATGCTCCCTAATTGGCTCATCTGATCGAGGAGGTTTTCCATGTCTACATGCTCTAATTCTTCTAAAGCAAACATTTGTTCACGCAAAAGTTGTCTAGCTTCTTCTAGCTGGCACTGAAGTTGTTCTTGGAGCTGGCGCGGAGCCTCAATGCATGCCAAAGCTTTGCAAATGTGTGCACTCCACTCTAGGGCACTCAAACCCTCTTTAATGAGGGCGCTATGCTTTTCCTTGCTTTGGTGCTGATTCTTCAGAGTTTCTAAACGGGCATAGGCCCCCTCTTCTAATTCCACGCTTTGTAACTTAGTCAGCTCAAAGCGCGTGATCTCTTTAAGCATTTCCAGACCGGAGGTTTCTTGCTGGAGTTTTTCTAGTTCTTGACGCGCGCAGGTGTAATCATGGTAACTTCGAGCAAAGGATTGGAGCAAGCTAGGGTCTAAAAAACTATCTAAAATCTCCAGGAGCATAGACGCACTAGGGGCGTGGGCGTGGCTGGAAATGTGTAGTAAATGCGGTGTAAAATAGCCTTGCAAAGCCTTTTTACTCATAGGCATGCCATTGTGCATATAGCGAGTCTTTTTGTCTTTTTTGATCTGGACAAGATGAGGAGTATCCACATGCCAGTGCACTTCTAAGGCCTTAGCACACATGGGGGCTAGTCCTACACTGGCTAAAATACATTTTAGAAGCACGCTTTTCCCGCTACCGCTTGCTCCACTAATGACATTTAAATGGGGACTTAGGTGCAAAGAAGCTTGCTCAAAGACAACCCCTTGTTCGATCATCACATATTCTATCATTTGCTTCCAAACTTAATTAAATCTTATAACCAGACTTAATAGCAGCGTTGCTAAAGGGGGCATTGTAGCACAAAAACAGCACGCAAGTACTCATCCAATAATGCTCTATCAAAACAGATAGGCATAGGAGGCGATCCAGTAGTAAGTCTGCATCATGATCTCCGCATAACGCGTGGATTTGATTTTCCCAAAAGGGAATTTAACACCCAATTCTACGCGGTGTTTTTGGGCAAGCGTGCCTCCCAAGCCCACATTAACAATCCCATTATAACCCATAAAACTGCGTGCATTCACGGGGCTATTGAGTGTTTGAGCATTTTGAAAGTAGCCAAACCCCACACCCACATAAGTGCCCACCGCCATTTTTTTAGAGATGTGATAAAAATCGTTGATCATATCCACATTGAAACTTAAAAAAGAGTAGACATTGGTGTGTAAGGCGGTAGGTCTAAGTGCCATAATATAATCCATGTTTGCTCTAATGGCCAGGTATTTTAAGGCGTTAAATTGATACCCCCCGCGAATTCCCCATAAAAAATTGTTTTGCCAGGGTGTAGGAACCATTCTAAGGGTTTGAAACCCTGTGCTGACCCCAATAAAAATGTGATTTTTGGAAGAATCGCGTGCCCAAAGAACCGAGGCACATAGTAATAACACTGCTAGCGTTCGCATCAATTACCTTGATAGAATTTCTTAAGCTTGTCATCCAAAGGGGCCAATAGACGATAGAAAATGGGCACGACCAACAAGCTTAAAAGCATGGAAACCATCAAGCCCCCACTCATGGCAATCCCGATGGGGGATTTCATCGCCGCGCCCTGTCCACTCGCCAAAGCTAGGGGCAACATTCCGCACACCATTGCAATGGTGGTCATCAAAATAGGGCGTAGGCGCGACTCGCCGGCTAAAATGATCGCCTCTACAATGCCATGCCCCTCCTTGCGCCGATCATTGGCGATATCAATGATCAGAGTGGCGTTCTTGCCTACCATTCCGATAAGCAAGATCAGCCCCATTAAGGAGAACATGCTCATGGGCTGGTTAGCCAAACCTAGTGCAAAGAATGCTCCTGAGAAACTCAAGGGCATGGTTACCATGATAATCAAGGGTTCTAAAAAGGATTCGTAGAGCGCGGCCAAAATCATATAAATGAGAATGAAGGCTGTCGCAATCGCTACTCCAAAGGCGATATTGGTTTCTTTAAGTCTGTCTGCATCCCCGGTAAAAGTGTAAGTCGCTCCCTTGGCTAACCACTCCCCAGAGTGCTCTTGGACCTGGCTTAAAATCTCTCCCAAATCCACTCCTTCAGCAGGTCTAGCTAGCACGGTTACGCTGCGCTGACGGTTATAGCGGGTGATATTCGAGGGAACTTTGCGCTCCACAATTTCAATCAAGCCGTCTAAGAACATCAATTTGCCATCTTTGTTACGGATCTGCAGCCGCTTGATTGCATCAATATCCATTTTTTTATCTGTAGGAACACGGATAATAATGTCGTATTCTCTTCCATTTTCTTTAAAATAACTCACTCGATTTTCCCCAGACAAAGCATCGCTCACCACCGAGGCGATGTTTTGTACACTCACACCGTATTTCGTAGTTGTGGCCCGCAATACTTTGAGCTGATATTGGGTTTGGGAGTCTGAAGTGTTTGTATGGTAGCCCGCTACCTTGCCCTTCATTTGCGGACTCTCCAATAAAAATTTCTTCAAACCCGCCACGCTTTTGTCAACTAACTCTTGGGAAGAGGCATAGACAAAGGCCTGGAACGCCGAACTATCCCCTCCACCAATGAGAGGCACTTCCGCTAAGTTGATAGAAACGAGATCCTTAGCTTCTGGCAACGCGTGGAGTTTAGCACGCATATCTTTCATGATTGTAAATTGGCTTCTTTGATGGTGCTCTTTGAGTTTGACATAAAACTTGCCTCTGAAGGTGCTCTGCACACTCCCATAACCCACCTGCATGGAGTTAAAATCCACATCGGGGTCTTTCTCAATCACAGCCTGTAAGGCTCGCATTTTTTTGAGCATTTCTTTAAGACTAATATTAGTGTTGGCTTTCACAAAGATATTGAACATACCCCGATCTTCTTGCAGCATAAATTCCATGCCCAGTTTGCCAGCCACATGCAAAGAAAAGGCGAAGACTCCAGCGACTACTCCGCCCACGATCAATTTGTGTTCTAAAATCCAGCCTAATAATTTGGCATAAGCCTTTTCCATGCCTTGAAAAAAGGGCTCCGTGCGCTTGTAAAGTGCAGAGGGCTTGGAGCTCACGAGAATGGAGCTTAGCATGGGGATCACCGTTACCACCACCACATAGGAAATCACAATGGCTAGGGCGACCGTGATTCCAAAACTTTGGAAAAATCGCCCCACAATCCCGCTCATATTTCCCACAGGAATAAAGACAGACAAAAGCATGGCCGAGATCGCGATGATGGCAAAGGCGATCTCATGCACACCCTCATAGCTAGCACTTCTTTTATCCATCCCTGCTTCTAGTTTTTTGTGGATATTCTCGATGATTACGATCGCATCGTCAATGATGATCCCAATGGAGAGCGTGAGGGCCACCATGGTGAGCATATTGAGTGAAAAGCCCATCCAGTTGATGAGCGCGAAAGTCCCCATCACTGAAATGGGGATACTCATCGCTGAAACAAAGGTGATGGAAAAACTGCGTAAAAACACGAAGACAACAGCGATGGCTAAAATCCCGCCCAAGATTAAGTCAAATTTGACATCTTCAATCGAGTGGCGGGTGTAATCTGTGGTGTCTAAAAAGGGGCGCAGATCGTAGCCCGGACTCACCGCGCGCATCGCGTCCATTTCTTGGTAGATTCCATCTACGATTTTAATTTCATTGGCCCCAGCAATCTTTTGTACTTCTAGCACGATGCCTTGATCGCGTCCGTAGCTTGCATAAGTGATGTCTGGGTCAATGCCTTCTTCCAGAGTGGCAATATCACTCAAGCGCACATGGTTGCCAATCTGAATATTGGCTAGATCAGTCATTGTGTAGCTATTCCCATCCACTAAAATGGCGTAGTTTTTCTCTTGAGAGATGATCTTACCCCCGTCCATCTCTAGGTTTTGGGTTTTCAGGGCGTTGTAGAGATCCACATAGGTCAAATTGTATTTGTTCATTAGGCTTGGATCAGCGTAAATGCGCACCTGTTTTTCTTGGAAGCCCTGCAATTGCACCCCACCCACGCCCTCGATCTTTTGCAACATTGGCTTGATGATGTTTTTGGCGTGATCGTTGATTTCAGCAAGAGTTTTTTGCTTGCTGGTTAAAAAGATCGAGAGAATCGGTTGCGAGCTGGTATCCACTTTATCAATGGCGGGCTTACGGATATTGGGATCGTCAAAGCTAATCGAAGACACTTTGTTGATGATGTCATTGAGCGCGGTGGTAATGGGTTTCTCTAAGACAAACTCCACGATTACGATACTAATGTTGCGCGCGCTATTAGAGGTAACTTTTTTAATGCCATCCACCCCCATGACCGCTTCTTCGACCTTATCTGTAACCTTGCTCTCTACAATATCCGCGCTTGCTCCTGGGTAGCTGGTTCTGACTACTACGACGGGGAAATCAATGTTGGGAAAAAGAGCGATACTGATTTTATCTAGCGCCATAGTGCCAAAGAAGACTACCATGAGCGCAAACATCAAGGTAGTAACGGGTCTTTGAATTGCTAATTTGTACACAAGGACTTCCTACTGGATGAATCCGTCCCCAAAGACACCCGGGACTAAGATGCTATCTGGGGGTAGGAGGGCTTCAGCACTGACCTTGCGCGTGCTCACATCAATGGTTGGGTAAATCTTGGTAATGATTGCCTGTTGTTTTTCTGGCTTGCCATCAATGCTATAAGTGAATTTATCCCCTACTTTGACTACTGGCAGATACTTTGAGTCAAATTCTAGCACCAGCTTTGCTTTCCTGCTCACCAATCTAAAAAGAATCGTATTATTAGCTCCCATTCCCTCACCTAATTCGATATTCTTACTGGCAATCACGCCATCAAAGGGAGCTCTCAAAATAGTTTTTTCCACCACAGCGAGGGCATAGTTGCGATCAAATTCTAGTTTTTTATAGTCTGCATAGTATTTATCGAGCGTATTTTTATCGATAGCACTTCCGATCTTCTTATAGCGTTCGTATTGCTTTTGTGTGAAATTGAATTGCTGCGTAATAGAATCGACTTGAGATTTTTTGTCCTTATTGTAAAGGGTGAGCAAGATATCCCCTTTTTTAACCCTGCTCCCCACATCTACATAAATCGCATCCACAATCCCCGAAGAATCGAGGGTCAAATTTGCATCTTCCAGCGCCTCTACATTGAAAATCGCATACACCTCTTTGGCATGAAGCCCTACTAACAATAGCAGGGCGCATAAAATGGTCCTCATTGTCAATCCTTAGCGCACATAATCTTGGATATGGTGGCCACTATAAAAAATATAATTGGCCTTTTGCATTTCGTAATTATTGAGTGATTGATTGTAGATCACCTCTGCATCAAAACGGGTGCGCAGCGCCCTCAAGTAGGTTGTAAAATCTACCAAACTCGCGTTGTATTTTTTCTTGATACTCTCGTAAGAGAGAGTTGCAGATTTCAAGCTTGCTTCAGAGCTGCGGATTTTAGAGCGGGCCATGTCTAAAGATTTGCGATAAAGTTGTTCGTCTTTCTGCTGTTCTAGCTTTTTATAGGTGAGCGTTTTTTCTTGGGCGAGTTGGCCTAGACGCACATACTGCTTTTGTAAATTCAACCCAACATCGCTCAATAAATCCAAACTAATCACTAAAGATACCGTGTTTTGTTGGGTGGGGAAGAGGTTATCCAATCTATTGCCTATCGCAAAAGCAGGCTTTTGGATGTAGTATTGCCAATCATCTGTCAGATCAATGCTGGGATAGTAATTGAGTTGCTTATTCTGGTAGTGGATGGCCGTGATCTGTTCTCGAAGCGAGCGCAAATCAGCGCGCTCTCTAATTCCCAAATTGGGTTCTAAAATGGTGGTGCGTTTCAAAGAAGGAATTTTAGAATTAGTTAAATACTCTAAGGTGAGGCGGTTTTGTTCGATGGCAAACTCCATGTCCGTGATATCATTCTGACTGAGTGCCCCCTGGGCCTTAGCACTTTCTAAATTGTCGATGGTAGTCAGTCCTTGGTCGAAAAGTTGACTGGTGCGCTTGATATCCGCACGCAACTCAGCTAGCTTGCGTTTGAGTGCTACGAGCTGGGCCATGTTGTTGAAGTATTGGTAATATTGTTGCACCACTTGTAAATAGATGCTCTGTCTGGTGTATTCCATGCTGGCCAAGGTAGAACGATAGGTGGCGGATTTTTCCTTAACGCCATTGATTGTGCTAAAACCTTTAAAAAGGTTGAGATCGAGTTTTGTATTGAGGAGCTGCATGTCATACACGGGGTCTAGTGTCGAGCTCCTATTTCTGTGGCTATAAGTGTAATTGCTATTGAGAGTGGGTAAAAACTTGACTTTAGCGATCGTATGGTTTTTGAGTGCTTGACTCACCTGTAACTGCGCTGATTGCAAAGAATAGTTATTGTTGGCACTTCTAATGAGTTCAGCTAGGCCTAATGCGCCAGTTGTAGTGGTCGCAAACTTCTTTTCTTCCATAGCCTCTAGCTCTTGAATTCCCAGAGCGAGTGGGCCCGTAGGGCGGTATGCTTCTAATTCCAAGGCATGCGATAATGTTCCAAAAATCCATAAGCAAGAAAACCATAAAAAAAACCTAAAACGCAAAATAAAACTCCACATAAAGACTGCATATATCGCATTGTGATGGTGTCCTCGGCGGGATTTGAACCCACGGCCTTACGATTAGGAATCGTACGCTCTATCCAACTGAGCTACAAGGACAAGCGCGCCTTAGGCGCACGAGGACTATTTTTTCTTTTTGCTATTTTTTGGGGCAGCTACAAGATCTTTGAGCACCTTACCAGGTTTGAATTTAGGCACCATTTTGTCTTTAGTGGTGTAGGTTTTATCACTCCCAGGCACTTTCCCCTTTTTGCCTTTCTGCAAAACTGCCTCAAATTTCCCAAAGCCCACTAATTCCACGCTTGCATGCGAACTCAATGCCTTCTCAACGGCCTTAATAAAACCATTAAGCGCCAACTCAGCATCTTTCTTATCTTTGAACCCTCCCTCCTTTTGCATCAAATCCAAAAACTCCAGTTTTTTCATCACTCATCCTTTACATTATTTTTTTTAGGAAAACAAATACGTCCGTCATTATACTACAAAAAACCCATGATCGCGTCAATTCCGCGTTTAATGCTAAAAGTAGAAATCGGGGTATTGATTTCTGGGGAGCAGAATCTTGGCACAAGTGAGCTGGTTTTAGATGGTGTAACCCCCTGGTATTCATGCTATGAGAAGTGTATTATCTCCACTTACTGGGCGGTGATTCACAATCCCTTCAAGTTAGCTATTGTATGATGTATAGTTTAGTCAAAATTTATCTAATAAAGGGGCTAGTTTGGTGCGTGTGGCAATCAATGGGACTGGACGAATTGGCTTGTGCGCTGCGCGCATTGTAGCAAAACATAAGGACATGGAGTTGGTTGCCATCAATTCTACTTGTGATCTAGATACCCTGATCCATCTTTTGCGTTACGATTCATTGCATAAACACGACGGACATGTGGAAAAGGTCAATGAAGAGGGTTTGTGCATGGATAATAGTTTGTTCGTGCGTGTTGTCCATGAACGCGATCCAGCCAAACTAGACTTTGGAGAGGCGCAAGTGGTGTTGGAGTGCACGGGAAAATTTAACGATTATGATTTAGCCAGAGTGCATTTGAAAAACGCTGTGCAGAATGTGGTAATCTCTGCTCCAGCTACAAATACCCCCACTTTTGTCTATGGCGTGAATCACACCAGCTACGCTAATGAGCCCATTATTTCTAACGCTTCTTGCACCACTAATGCGCTCGCCCCCCTTCTTTGGGTGCTCGATCAACATTTTGGTATAGAGCATGCCTTAATGACCACGATTCACAGCTACACCAATGATCAAAATCTCTTGGATTCCAAACATAAAGACCTGCGTCGCGCTAGAGCGGCCGCTTTGAATATTATCCCCACCAGCACGGGGGTCAACAAGGCTTTAGCCCATATCTTGCCCCATCTAGCCCCTAAAGTCAAGGGTTTAGCACTACGCGTGCCTACCCCAGTTGTGAGCTTGATTGACTTGAGTGTGCATACTCATCAAGAGATGAGCCTAGAGGGTATCCATGCAAGTATGCAGCTAGCCAGTCGTACCACTCTAAAGGGCGTTTTAGGAGTTGATGCCCACCAACGCGTTTCCAGCGACTTTATCGACAGTCCCTATAGTGCAGTTTATATTGAAGATCAGACCTTGGTTTTAGATGAGCACCATGCTAAGGTGTTAGCGTGGTATGACAATGAAGTGGGCTATTCTCAACGGCTTGTAGATATGGCCTACTACACGATAAAAGGACAAACATGCTAGCGGGAATCAAGCGCATGCAAGAGGTTTTAGGAATCCAGGATGTGGCGTTGCAGGGCAAAAATGTGCTCATTCGCGTGGATTTCAATGTGCCCTTAGATAAGGATTTCAATATCACCGAAGACACGCGCATACGCGAGAGTGTTCCCACCATTAATTATTGCATCGATAATGGGGCGAAGTCTGTGATCTTAGTGGGACATTTGGGACGCCCTGACCCCAAGCTAGATGGGCAACAGGAAAGCCAATTTTCCCTCAGTCATTTGGTGAAACGCTTGGAACGTCTGCTCAATAAAGAGGTCTTATTCGCACACTCTTTGTCAATGGCGCAAAAACTCCAAGCAGAGCATGAGCATCCCGTGATTTTGGTTGAGAATTTGCGTTTTTACAAGGGTGAAAGGGAGAATGACCCCGAGTTTTCTAAGCAATTGGCAGGTCTGTGTGAGGTATATGTTAATGATGCTTTTGGCACAAGCCATCGCAAGCATGCCAGCACCTATGGCATTGCCCAGTATGTGCCTACTAAGGTGGCTGGTTTCTTGCTTAAGAAGGAAATTAATTCTTTTGCCAAGGCTCTAGCTAATCCTCTACGCCCTGTGCTTTTGATTGTAGGGGGCGCTAAGGTCAGCTCAAAACTAACATTGTTGCGTAATATTTTAGACAGGGTGGATAAAATCATTATCGGAGGTGCGATGAGCAACACCTTTTTGCAAGCCCTCAATTACAATATGCAAGCCTCTTTGGTGGAAGAGGATTTGATTCAGGATGCCCTGGACATCTTACAAACAGCCAAACAAAAGGGTGTGCATGTCTACCTGCCCGTAGATGTGGTGAGCAGTCCTCATTTGGAGCATACTGACCAGGCACAGATCACTCCCGCTCAAGATATCCCCTTAAATCATATGGCCGTAGACATCGGTCCAGCTACCTCTAAGCTCTTCTCCTTAGTGATCCAAAGTAGCCAAACCATCCTTTGGAATGGTCCATTGGGTGTCTATGAAATCCCCTTATTTAGTCGGGGCTCTTCTGTGATTGCTCATAGCATTTCTAACACCTATGCCTTTTCGTTGGTCGGTGGAGGGGATACTATTGATGTTTTGACGCGTGCGGGTTATAAGGATAGTGTGAGTTTTATCTCCACTGGTGGGGGGGCGAGCCTAGAGCTTTTAGAAGGCAAAATTTTGGTTGCCTTTGAAGTGTTGGACCGCCGTTCATGAAAGGGAGTGTGCCGTGCCCATCAGGATACAGGAGAGTTGGGCATGATCAATGTCTTCGCCAAAAATAATGAACTCGTCGAGGTCTTTGCATTTCAAGGCTTTGAAAACTTTCCCTTGGAAGAGCAAAATATTCTTTGGTATGAAATCGTCAATCCTACCTTTGCCGAACTCCATTGCATGGCACAGAACTACAATTTTGACCTGTACGAAGACCCAGAAAAGAGCGCAATTGCCAAGTATTGGGAGAATAGCACTTCAATTACTATCAACACCTATTTTATTTACAAAGACTCGCCTCTAGCTTTCCACACAGAAGCGATCACCTACTTCATTGCTGACAATATTCTATTTACCCTATACCATGGAGATTTCCCCATCTTCCAAGAAGTGCAACGGCGTGTGCTGGCCAGCCCAAAAAAATTCCACGATGGTTTTGACATCTTGGCTAAGATTTTAGAGCTCTACTTTGAAAAGGGAGCGGATTGTTTAGAAGAGGTCAATCGGGAAACTAGCGTGTTACGCAAGCAAATTGTCTTTGATTTAGAAGCTTGTACCCATGAGGAAACCTTGATTTCGCTCTCTTTCCTACAAGAATTCAATATGGAATTACGCGATTCCCTCTTTGATAAAAGACGCATCATTACCGCCCTTTTAAAGAGCAATAAGGTCGATAATGAAACCAAAAAAGACTTTAACATCATTATCAAGGATTTTAATTCTTTAGTGGAATTCAGCACCGCTAATCTCAATGCCCTGGATAATATCCAAAATCTCTTCACCTCACAGGTCAATGTGGAGCAAAACAAAATTATCAAACTCTTTACCGTGGCTACCATGGCGATGATGCCCCCCACTCTGATTGGCACGATCTACGGAATGAACTTTGAAGTGATGCCCGAGTTGCGCTGGGAATTTGGCTACCCTATTGCAATCGTAGCCATGGTCGTTTCCACCATTCTACCCATTTTGTATTTTAAAAAGAAAGGCTGGCTCTAGACGAGCGCACCCCAGAGCAACCCTCCTAGCACGATCAAGCCCAGCACAAATGCGCTGATAATACCCTTAGTGTTCTTGCGCTTAAAGCCCATGAGCAATCCACTGAGGTAGAACAAACACAAGAATACCCCAAAGATAATCCCAAAGATCACAAGTGGCTTGCCCGCTCTGCCCTTATGCACTTGCATGAGTATCCCTAGCGCACTACGATGTATGCTTGTAATAACGCTCTGATTCCCCTGAGCATTCACATTGATTTCATAACCAGCCGTACCAATAATCAACGCTCCCTTGCGTCTTCTAGGTTCGATCTTGGCAGGTAGGGCGATGTTTTTTTGCTTTAAAAAGTCTAAAAGAAATTCTAATTCTTTTTCTTTAGCTACAAGGGGCACGCTCCATTTGGTGATTTTAGCCCCACTATTGGAACCAAAATCTAAAAGGAAAGCTATCCCGCTAATTACAAACAACAAAACCAAGGGTAAGAAAAACACGCTCGTATAAGCGTGGAACTTGTAAATGGTCTTCATATGCATCACCTCAAAACATGGCTGACAAATTTCGAGTAATTATCCATTATCAGCCCTCCTTTGCGAAAGCCCAGCCCGCATGCTTCGTAGGCAAAAAAGACATTGGGTTGGTAGTAAAATTCTCCTGCTTGGTTGAGGGGAGCGTATTCTTGATAAACAGGCTTGTGGTTACCATAAACTCCTCCGGTTTCATGTAAGATACCTAGATCGGAGTTGAGAATCTGCACATTTGCTCCCTCACGCCCAAAAGCGACTTTACGCACTTGTTTTTTATTTCTCAAGGGCTCATAACTAGCTTCTAAAAGTAGGGGATGATTAGGATAGCACTCCCAAAGCACTTTTAAAAAGCGTTTGCTCTGAAACAAAAGTGTATAGGCAGGGTTTAAAAAGATGGTGTTTTGATTAGCCATCATGTCCTGCATAAGGAGCGCGAGCTCGGGCTCATCAATAGCAATGCTTTCCCATGGCACGAGCTTAAACAAAAATTCATAGTTCACTCCCTCAAAAAAGACCCCCTCTTCGGGGTTGAATTGTACCTCGTCCATGTAAGCAAAATGCGTTTCAAACCCCGCACTCCGTGCAGTATCTTGCAAAAACTGCACACTACGTTCTTCCTCACTATTGCCTCGAATACTTGAAAAAAGGATTTTCCATCCTTCATACATGCTCTCAAATTGACTCACATCTTCACTCAAAGTTACAAGGCGTTTAAAATTTTGACTCAAAGCCTCGTGGATATTGTTAAACTGCAAGTCCTCATTGTAGCCATTGTGTTTGAGCAAGGCCCATTGCACGAGCGCACTCTCATAGAGCATAGTCGGGGTATCTGCATTAAACTCCAAAAGCTTGATGGGCTGCCCATCTAGCCCCCCAGCTAAATCGAAACGCCCATAGATATGCCAATGCACCTCCTCTTCAAAACTCTGTTTGATCATGGGAATCAAGCTATTGGGAATATCCAGCTCAAAAAAGCGTTCCTGCTCGATGACCATCTGTGCCGTGTCTACAAACATGTCATAAAGCTCATTGCAAGCATCATAATAAGCATTAGCCTCTGTTTGGGTCACCTCTACCAAATCATTGCTAATATAGGGGCTTTGATCGGGATCGGTGTGCCAATCTAACCCGATTTCTTCTAAAGCCTGATGGCTTAAAGGCTGTAAGGTTTTAATTTGCATAGAATTCCTTTAAGAAGCAGCGCCATTATTATGGTTGGAGCCAAAAAATCCGCTACGGCCCTGTGAAGGAGCAGCACTGGGTGCACTCTGCGATCTTTGGGGAGTAGCAGTGGGGCTAGAACTATGTGTGCTCTGGCTAGCAGAGGGGCTAGAGGCAGGCGCGGGAGTGGAGCTGCGCGGAGTAGAGGTGCTGCTGGAATTAGCAGGGCTGGAGCTTTGTGAAGAGCCAAAAAACCCGCTACGGGTTTGACTAGAAGGGGAAGTGCCTGCACCCCTGAAATTATTCTGGCTGCGTTGGTAAGCCTGCGGGGAACTATAATTTCTTTGGGCATTTTGGGTGTAGTTGGGATTATTGAAAAGCTTGTTGCCAATATAAGCCCCTAAGATCGCCCCGGCGGCACTGCCCAAAATTGCCCCCCCGATACCCAGTCCAGAACCTCCACCCTCGGTAGGAGGTTTGGTGAGCTGGCTTGTGCCATTGTCGATTTTTGCCTCCTCTTCTTTGATGAATTTTTGCACCTCTTCATCACTAAGCATGCGCTCCTTGCCCTGCATGTCACGCACCACAACCCGGGTTTTATCACTCGGGTATTCCTCAGCAACCTTATAACTCTTATCAGGCTGTTCTTGCAAGATCACCAACGCGCCCTTTTTAACTTGTTGAGTTTGTTGGCTAGTTTCTTTGGGTTTTTCCTCTGTAGGCTTTTCCTGCGCGTCGCTTTTACAGCCTGCCAAAGCCACTACCACCACCGCACTAAGCCCCCCCACGATGGCATAATCTGAAATTTTTCTAAAAGGTGTGCGCATCTATATCCTTATCTCTTAAAAGCCCTTATGCTAGCATAATTTTGCCTAAGTTATATCGTAGGAACAGAGCCTTATATCTTGAATTGTTTGATGTCGGCATCTAAATCCACAGTAGATTTGTGTAAGGAATTAGAAAGACCCAGCACTTTCTGGGCATTGCTTGCCGATTTCTGAACGCTATTTTCAATAGCGGTCAAATTGTCGATCATTGTCGTGATACTTTGGCTTGTTTGGATATAGTGGTGGATGAATCCCTGCGTGTCCTCTAGCATCACTCCCATTTCTACACTCATATTTTGGAAATGTTGTTGCACTTCTAAGCTATTCTCACTTAAACTCTTGATTTTCCTGGAATTATGGTTCATTTGGGTCGCCACATCGTTGATCTCTTGGACAATCAGACCAATCGTAGAGTTGATCTCTGCTAAACTCTTCTGGGTGCGTGCGGCTAAGTTGCGCACTTCATCGGCCACTACTGCAAAACCGCGTCCGTGCTCCCCTGCACGAGCGGCTTCGATCGCTGCATTCAAGGCTAATAAATTGGTTTGATCGGCGATGTCGTTAATGATGTGCAGAATACTTTTCACACTATCAGCATTTCTACTCAAGTGTTCGATCTGGAGAGCAAGAGCCTCTTCGGTCTGTGCAGTTTCTAAAATGTGGTCTAACATGCTACTGAGGGAACGATTGGAAGTTTGCATAGAGTCCTGTGTTTTGGTCAGTTTTTCACCCATGTTCTGTGCCTCATTCAAGGATGTTTGGATGGTTTCAGAGAGATTAAGGGAGGCAGTGTGGAGTGTTTTAATTTTTTGAATATTTTCTTTTGTAGTGGCTGTAGCCCTCGCAATAATATCGTGCAAAGAATCGGCTAGAGCGCGGTTTTGTATGCTATGCGCAGAGATTTTCTTCATCACATTGTGAATACTCTCCACAAATTGGTTGATATAAGTACCAGCTTGTCCGATCTCATCTTTAGAATTATCCACCTTAAAGCGGCTCGTCAAATCCTTATCTCCATGAGCAAAAGTAGCCACCTTAGTCACCAGGGCTTTGAGGCGTGTGAAAATTGTCAGACGCATGAGAAAACCCAAACATAGGAGAATCGTGACAATGATGCCTAAATTCCATAATACCAACATCTTGGAGTCATCGGACTCTTGGACCGTAGCTATGTCCTCTAAAATCTTGAAATCTCGCTGGATATCGCTGTAGTAAGAAGTGATCGCAAAGATCAAGTCTTCCTGCGGATCGTGGTGGACATAAGCCACCTTAGGCTCTGGTACACCTCCGGCTACTTTGGGCATGGCATAGCGCACATAACCTCCGCCTGCCTTAGCCACTTCTAAGAAGCGGCGCACATAGTAAACTCCATCGGCACTCCTAAGATCCAAACCATTTTTGCCTTGCGCATGAGGGACCACAGGATCATAAACCACTTTGCCGGTTTTATCCACCGCCACAATGTAGTAAATATCGGGGCTATTGCTAATGGCAGCGATCAAGCTGAGCGCAGACTGCAACGCCATTTGTTTATCTTGAGTGCGGTTGAAAATAACCAGAGAATATTCTAAGATGCTATACATATGTTTAAGACTATCTTCTTTTTTAGTAATATTCTGCTGTTCTGTTGCCTTGATGATATTATGCATAAGCTGGCTGTGCTTGTGATTTATGATTAAAATCAAGGCAACGCCCATGATGATTAGAGACACAAAAACATTTAGGATGATTTTAAAACTCAGACGCACTCGTTCCCCTTAAAAGCAAATATGAAATTCTAACACATGTAGAAACTCCATGGCAATACCATTAAATCGAGCACATCACTTCAACTGGACAGACCTAAAACCTGTAGTGCACTGCCAAACCGTAGTGCATGCCCTTCTTTTCATCAACACCAATTTCGGGATAGAGCTCCCAATTACGGCGGTACTTAGAAGTGAAAAGATAGGCAAAGCCCCAGCCTATTAAGCTCCCCACCACCACCTGCAATACTGTGTGTTTGCGCGCTACCACACGGCTTGCATCGGTCAACATCGCTAAGGCAATCACGGGCAAGGCAGGCTTCCAACCATAGCGGTAATATACAAACCCAGCCGCGCTCCACGCTCCCCCTGCATGTCCGCTGGGCATCCCTCGCCAGCTATCACAACAGGGGCGTTTAGCAAAGGGCACTTTAGCTCCTCTTGCATGGGCACTTGCAAAAGCGTCCTTAACTCCATAAATTACCGCCTGTGTTACTAAACTGCCCAAAGCCAGCTCTCCCATCCCTCGATAGTCGCGCATGCCCAAGCTCACCACTCCTACAAAGACGGGCATCAAACGCAATACATCCCCAATATCCTCTAAAATCTTGGCTTCTCGTGCACTGGGCGCACATTCTAAGCGCGTACAAAATAACAATATCAAACCCACATGCACGATCTTTCGCATAGTTTTCATTATAACATTTTGTTGGGTATAATGCCCCCATGTTTGCTTTCCTATTGAGTTTTTGTTGCGCGTTGGGAGTGATTTTTTACTCTAAGCACGCCCGACTTTTTGTGGATAATGCCCATAAGCCCCAGGGCTTCCACACCCAAAGAACCCCTAGAGCGGGTGGCTTGGGGATTTTTCTCGTCTTCACATGGGGAGGCTGGGGGAGTGTCTGGATATTGTTGGGAGCAATTCTAATTTTCATAAGTGGATTTTTAGAGGACATGAACCGTCCTCTTAGCCCAAAGTGGCGCTTGTGTTTGCAGAGTTTGGGCGTAGGGGTTGTGGTGATATTCACCCCGCTCATCTTGCGCGATTTTAGTCCCCTGCTCAGTTTGCCCTTTTGGATCGCTCTGCCCTTTAGTGTTTTCATGCTCGTAGGCGTGATCAATGCGATGAATATCATTGATGGCTTTAATGGGCTAGCTGGGGGTTTGAGTGTGGCGGTGTTGGGGATTTTATATGCTATTGAGCCCAGCCCCGTACTTTTAGCCCTATTGCTAGGGGTGTTGGGTTTTTTGGTGCTCAATTTTCCTAAGGGTTATATTTTCTTAGGCGATGGGGGGGCTTACCTCTTGGGGCTGGTGTGTGGGGCAAGTTTGATGGATTTAGCTTTGAGGGAGGTGGTAAGTGTGTGGTTTGGGTTGGCTTTAATGGTGTATCCGGTAACTGAAGTGCTTTTTTCTATCGCTAGGCGCAAGCTCCAAAACCAAAAGGCCACCATGCCCGATGCTCTTCACCTACACACTCTGCTTTTTAAAGCGCTGTCGCGCCGAAGTACTCTCTTGAATCCTAATGCTCTAACCGGACTTGTAGTGGTAGGCTTAAATCTCCCCTTTATGTTACTGAGCTTCTTTTATCGCCACCAACCCTATTGGCTTTTGGGCTTGATTGGGGGGTTCGTGGGTGGCTATCTGACCCTGTATCGTTGGTTATTAAACTATCATAAGGAATCCCCATGCGCTTAGGTTTGAACATCGATCATATCGCCACGCTCAGAGAGGCGCGCAAAATCCACGAGCCCGATGTGTTGGAGGCAATTTTTGTCGCCAAAAATACAGGCGTGGATTTGATCACTTTGCACTTGAGAGAAGATCGCCGTCATATCCACGAAGACGATGTGGCAAGCATCATTAAGCACGCCCCCATGCCCGTGAATGTAGAATGTGCGATCGACCCTGAGATTACCAAAATTTTATGCGCCCACCATCCCTTTAAGGTAACTCTAGTGCCTGAAAAACGCGCAGAAATCACTACAGAGGGAGGGCTTAACTTAGAACACCCTCAACTGCCTCAAGTCATTGAAACCTATTTGGATCATGGCATAGAAGTTGCGCTTTTCATTGATCCGGGATTGGAAAACTTAGAGCGCGCCCTAGAGTTAGGGGTGCGTGTAGTGGAGTTGCACACAGGGCAATTTAGCAATCTCTACAACACGCTTTATTCCAACTTCAAACGCCATAAAAACCGTTTAGATTTGCCCCAAGACAACACCACACTTAAGCGCATGCTCGATCAGAGCCTGCAAGAACTAGAACAGAGCGCTTTAGCGGGAAAAAAAATGGGGCTTGAAATGTGCGCCGGACATGGCTTGAATTATTTTAGTGCAGGATTGGTGGCACGTATACAGAGTTTGCAAGAGCTCAACATCGGACATGCAATTATAGCCAGAGCAGTCATGGTGGGCTTAGCGCGCGCCATTACAGACATGCAAGAGGTTATCAGGCGTGCACGCTGAAATTGCGATCTCAATTGGCGATGTCAATGGAATAGGTCCAGAGATCGCGCTTAAAGCTCATCATCACATTAATCAAATCTGTCGACCTCTTTATTGTGTCCACCAAGAACTTTTAGAACGGGCCAATGCGCTCTTAAAACACGCCTATACTTCCGCCCTAGAAAGCATGCAATGCACAGAGATCAATGCCCCCATACCAGCTCTAAAACCCAGTCAAATAGACAGAGCAAGTGGGTTTTATAGCTACGCTAGCTTTTTGCACGCCCTAGATTTAGCCGATGCCAAGGAGGTGAAAGGGGTGTGCACTCTGCCCATTCACAAAAAGGCGTGGCAACTGGCCGGAGTGGATACACCTGGACACACCGCGCTTTTAAGGGATCGCTACAAACAAGAAGCCATCATGATGCTAGGTTGCCTCCATCTATGGGTCGCCCTCTTTAGCGATCACATTCCCTTAAGTGCGGTGAGTGGTCGCGTACGATTGAAACCTTTAACGGAGTTTTTACGCACACTGGGACGCGTTTTACCCCAAGTTAACCAAATTGCGGTCCTAGGAATCGATCCGCATTGTGGAGATGGGGGAGCGATTGGCACACAGGATTTGATTGTACAAGAAGCGATTGAGCAAGCCAACATGGCCCTAAACACCCCTAAATTTCTAGGTCCTATTCCAGCCGATAGCGCGTTTGCGCCCCACTTCAGAGAGCGACACCGCCATTTCGTCGCGCTTTACCACGATGTCGGCTTAGCCCCACTCAAGGCCCTTTATTTCGAAGAGAGTGTCAATGTTTCCTTAAATCTACCTATCAAGCGCGCCAGCGTGGACCACGGGTGCGCCTTTGATATCGCCTATCAAAACAAGGCAAACACCAAGAGCTATTGCAACGCGATCAGCTACCTACTAGCCTAGCTACTCTGTTGGGCTTGTGTTAGGCGTTCCTGCTCTTCCTTGAGCGCGGACTTTTGCGTGCGTTTGAGCATCTCTCGGCGGCGAATCGCCCTCTCGTGGCGTTCCTTTTCTTTTTCCGTTTGAGGAACAAAAGGAGGCATGGGCATGGTTTTGCCATCCTTGAGAGCCACCATCGTAAAATAACAACTGTTGGTATGAATGGCTGTTCTTGCCTTAAAGTCCTCACAAATTACCTTGATCCCTACCTCGCAACTCTTCGTGCCTACATAATTGATGCTGGCATAAAAAGTTACCAAGGTGCCAATGGGAATGGGGTGTTTGAAGAGTACACGATCCACACTCAAAGTTACCGTCCCATAGCCACAATAACGCGTGGAACACACATAGGCGACTTTATCCAGGAGATTGAGTAACTCACCTCCGTGCATGACATTGTTGAAATTGACCATCGTAGGCGTTACCAAGAACGACATGGTGAGTTGTCTAGGATCGCCTATACTGGCTGTTGTATCTGCCAATAACTGCTCTCGTTCACTCATTAAAACTCCTTGCACAAATGCCCCTAATTTAACCAAATTTGGATAACATTCATCTAAAAAGGTCTTTGCATGTTAGTGTTTACAGGGGCTTGCGGTTACATTGGAGCGAGTGTCGCCCGTTGGTTTTTGGAGCGCACAGATCACCACATCCTCATTATAGATAACCTCAGCACGGGTTTTGAGATTCATGCCCAGACTCTCAAACACTACTACCCAAAGCGCGTGGAATTTATCAAACTTGACTTATACGACACCAAAGCTCTAAATACCTTGTTGCAGCACAAGCGCGACCAAGGGCAAATCATTAAAGGTGTTTTGCACTTTGCGGCTAAACTCTTAGTGGAAGAATCTACGCGCTTACCTTTGGCCTACTATGAAAATAACACCCTCAACACTTTGCAACTTGCCAAACTCTGCGTGCAGCATGGCATTAAGCATTTTCTCTTTTCCTCTACTGCGGCAGTTTATGAACAGAGTGAACATGCCATCAACGAACAGACCCCCCTAAATCCAATTAATCCTTACGGAGCTTCTAAGATGATGAGTGAGCGCATTTTGTTGGACACCGCTAGCACTGCGCCCTTTTCCTGTGCAATCCTGCGTTATTTTAATGTGGCTGGGGCGACTCATTTTAATGACTACACCACCCCTTTTGGCTTAGGGCAACGCACTCTAAACGCCACCCATCTCATCAAGATCGCCTGCGAATGCGCCACCTTTAAACGCCCCTCTATGGGGATTTTTGGCACAGATTACCCCACTCCAGATGGCACTTGCATTCGAGATTACATCCACATCGACGATCTCGCCTCAGCGCATTTAAACGCATTTGAAACCCTTCTAAACACCTCCAAAAGCGCGATTTACAATGTGGGTTATGGGCGCGGCTACAGCGTGCGCGAAGTGATTGCAAAAGTAAAAGAAGTTTCAGGAGTAGATTTTCAAGTTGAACTCCAGGCACGGCGTGCAGGTGATCCAAGTTGTCTAGTAGCCGATAACCGCAAGATTTTAAACCACACCAATTTCAAACCCGCTTTTGATAGCTTGGACACCATTGTCAAAAGTGCTTATGAATGGGAAAAGTATTTAGGAGCACAGCGAATCTAAAATAAGGTTCTTAAGATACGAGAACCAACTTGTTTTAAGTATCCCCTGAGCGACTTTATGCTTTAATGCATGCAAATCATTGTAGGGATTCTAAATGTTTGGCAAATCAATGCAAGCAGTAGGTCTGTGTGCCTTAATCTGTAATAGCCTGGGGGCTTTAGAATTTGGAGGTATGGGGAATACCAGCTTTGCAATGGGGGGAGCTGGGGTTGCGCTGGAGGACTCTACATGGGGACTTTACTATAACCCCGCACTCTTAGATATAGACGATCGCACCAAATTTGGGTATAGCTTCGGAGTGGGTTTGAGCTCTAAAAACATTCTCCCCCTTGCCTCCAAAGCCTTGCAAATTTCCCAAGACACTTCTGTGCAAAACCTGGATAGCTTAGGCTTGAAAGACCTCATCGATGCGCAAAGAGGGCAACTTCCGCATGTGTCCCCGGGGGGTAGTCTTACCATTTCTGGAAATTCTAGCCCGGCCGCGCGTAATGCCATCGAGCTAGTCAACTCTGTGAGTAATTTGCTCAAACTCAATGGACTTTCTCTACGCTCTCAAAATGGTTTGGTGCTACAAATTCACCCAAAAATCAAGAGTGTTAAAGGTGGGATTGGGACTTTTGGGGTGGCTTTGTTTGCCAGCGCATTTGCAGGGGCTAGCGCGGTGCTAAACCCGCGTTACAACCAAGCAATTGTCGATACTGGTCAGTTTGGTATGCCCTATGGCTATGTTAAAATAGATGCATCTTCCAATAGCCTCACATTCACAAGAAGCTCGCAAGCCGCCTTTAACAATACTTCTATGTTGTCGCCCCAAGCTACCACTGCTGCTGGAGTGAGGGCACTAGTTTTAGGAAGTTTACCTGTGGGCTACGCCAAAGGTTTTGACTTTAAGAAATTTGGCAAACTTTCTGCTGGCGTAACTTTTAAGTATATCTATAGTGTGAGTTATGGGTTTTCTATGCGTGGCCCTCTAAATGGTTTTATCAACAGCATTAGCCATAAAGACATACTTTCCTTTGATAATAATAGCTTGGTGCGCCAAAGCCATTTTGGCTTGGATTTGGGATTGGCTTACCGCGTCTATGGCTTCAGCGTGGGCTTTGTAGGCAAGTATCTCAACGCACCTAAAATCCGCTACAACGACGGGTATAGTCTGCGCATTGATCCGCAGGTGCGCATGGGTTTGGGGTATCGTTGGAAATGGTTAAGTCTAGCATGGGATGTAGACCTCACCTCTAACAAAACTCTGATGTTAGAAAAGTACAGCCGCATGATGGGTGGGGGGATAATGACGCATCTGAAGTGGCTAGCAGTCAAGTTTGGGGCGATGGGCAACATTGCTCCAAATGGATTGCATCAGGGCATCATTCTCACCGGGGGTATGCGCTTCTTTAAAGTTTTGGATATCTCTGTGCAATCTGGGTTACAGACCACTGCCTTTAATGGGATTAAAATCCCCAACTACCTAGCTATAAAACTAGGCGGAGGCTGGGAGTGGTAAGCGCCGTTCTTGCAAGACTCTTTCCTCTAGGGAGGGTTGCCCTCTAGCTCCCAGTTCGAACTCTCACCCCCTCTTTAACGATCCTTTTGCTTTTCTTTTTGCTAATTTCTACTTTTTAATTTTCATCTCTCATTTTAGGCGCATTTTCTTGACAACTGGAGGGATGATAGGGGTAGAATAGCGCCTTATTTCTATCAAGGAGCTTTCATGTTCTTGGGTGCATTAAACACGGAGGAAAGAAAGCGTTTTTTGCAGATCGCACACCATGTCGCATGGAGTAACCACGATTTTTCAGACGCACAAAAGGAGGTAATCTCTACTTATTGCTTAGAGATGCAGATTGAAGATGTTCACTATGATACTAATACTTTCAATCTTAAGAAAACCCTAGAGGTTTTCAAACAAAAAGAGCACCAAAAGATTGTGTTGTTAGAAACCATGGCGCTAGCTATGGCCGATCGCTTGACGCATTTGGAAGCCCTGCATGAGGGGGAAAAGGAAGTCTTAGACACTATGATCGAAACATTTGGACTAGAATCCAAGCTTGCAAACATTTATGCGGATTGGACAAAAGCCATGCTTGTGCTCACCGATCAAGGTAAGAATCTAATCCGGCTGTGAACATGGGCTTTCCTTGCACTATTTGCGGGACGTGTTGTCGCAATATCGGTGGGGTTAAGGAGCTCGCCCATTTGGATTTAGGTAATGGCGTATGCCGCCACTTAGACCCACAGACTCAGCAATGCCGTATTTATGACGACCGCCCCCAAATTTGCAGGGTAGACACCATGTATGAGAAGGTATTTTACAAACACTACAGCCTAGAGGAATTTTACCAGCCACGCCGTAAAGCCCCTAGCTTTAGCTATGGGGATAGTTGGCTAGCACCAGCATGGCTGTGCTAATATTTGTGCAATCAAGGGGTAATACCCTTGGGGTTGGGGCATCAACCTTTGGAATAGGGAGTGTAAGACTCCAAACGGAGCTGTCCTGCTTGAAGCCGCGATCTCCACTAAAGTTAGAATCCCCTAACTTTAGTTATGGGAGAGTATGTCAAAACCAAAAAACCCGCACCCTTGTGGATCAAAGCCGCCATGCGCAAGGCATTGAGGGACAAGATTTGGATTCCAAAACCCAAAGTGCTTTTGGCAGCAAAGAGATGATCGTTTTACAATAAAAGCAGAGTTAAATCCATAGTGGCATGACCGCTATGGTGAGCGTGAAAGACCGATGGGCGTTTGAAGATCATGCTCACCCCCTATGACAAGCAACAGAATACAATCCCCCCAAGCGTGCCCACGAAAGTTTACTTGGTCAAACGCCTAGAGAGGATTTAGAGAAGAATTTTGGAGATAAGGGGATGCTTGTTCTGCAATGGTAGTTTAAGTAAAATCTTAGGAAAAACACACTAGGTTTTGCCATCTAACTTAAGAGAACCTAAATGAAAGTTGCCGTTTTGATGAGCGGAGGGGTGGACAGCTCTTATAGCGCGTATTTGTTGCAACAAGCCGGGTACGAATTGTTGGGTCTGTATCTCAAGTTGCATGCCAAAGAGGAAAAGCACGCAGTGTATATCAAAAATTGCCAAGAGGTGGCAAAGTTTTTGAACATTCCCTTTGAGGTGGTGGATTTACAAGCCGAATTTAAGAAGGGCGTTTACGATGCTTTCGTGCAGGCTTATGAGCAAGGGCAAACTCCCAACCCATGCGCACTGTGCAATCCTTTGATGAAATTTGGGCTAGGGCTGGAGTTTGCGCTGCAAAAAGGTTGTGAAAAAATTGCCACAGGGCATTATGCACGCTTAGAAGAGGTGCATGGCGTATGGCGCATTAGAGAAGCTAGGGATGTGAGCAAGGATCAAAGCTATTTTCTCTACGCCCTGCCTCAAAGAGCCATCGATCGCCTTCTCTTTCCTTTGGGGGATTTGCTTAAAAGTGAAATTAAACCTTTAGCCTTAGAAAAGATGCCCTTTTTGGGGAGCTTGCAAACTTATAGGGAATCCCAGGAAATTTGCTTTGTGGAAACTAACTACATTGACACGCTTAAAAAACATGTGCAAGTGGATCAAGAAGGCTTGGTGCGCAACCTCAAGGGAGAGGTGGTGGGCACGCACAGGGGTTATATGCACTACACCATTGGCAAACGCAAGGGCTTTTTTATTAAAGGGGCACATGAACCCCATTTTGTGGTGGGTATAGACGCGTCCAAGAATGAGATCATTGTGGGGAATAAAGAGGCGCTGGCGATCTCGACCCTAGAGGCGCATAATAAATCCCTGCCCGCTAATTTTAAAGAGGGTGCATATTTGGTCAAGGTACGTTATAGGAGTACGCCTACCAGTGCACATATCAGCTTAGAGAACGATATAATTCGTGCACGTTTTGAAAGCCCCGTTTATGGTGTGGCTTTAGGGCAAGCGTTGGTGATCTACGATCAAGACCGCGTTTTGGGTGGAGGTGTGATCACCAAAAGCTACGCTTCTTAAAACTTCCAGTGGAAGTTAACATGGTAGGGCCCCGTGCTAGAGGCATTGACATGGCTACCCATTTGGGGTAGTTCGATTTGCACATGCTTTTGGCATTTGTTGATAAAACCTTCGTACTGCCTTAGGTGCACAGAACGGGCTTCGTAGGTTGTCATGTGGTCTAAAATAGGCGCAACCTCATCTGAGATGCGCGCACCTAACATGATATCTAATAAACTCGTTTTCCTGCTATGGGATACGCCTTTCAGCGCGCCAGGTGGCAAACGATAAAAACCTATTGACACAGAAGACCCAAAGCCCTCTAAGACATACGCATTGGCATAGCCCAAGAGAGCTAGTACGAATGCTAGCGACCTAATGACCCCCATACCGACCTCTCACAGCCATATACATTCATGCTAGCATAGCAAGACTTAAGTCTGTGCTAACCAATCAATCTCCCCCTTTAAACTCTGTCGCTGTCAACATTTATTGGATTCTATTGGCTTTAGAACCGCTTAATTTTAGAAATTTCTAAGTTTTAAAATACTAGAATGGCAGTTTTGAAAATGCAAAGGATTACGATGCAACTCACTCAATCTATAAAAGCCTCAGAATTTCGACGCGACTGGGTTGTCTTAGACGCTAAGGGACAGATTTTCGGACGACTCATTACTCAAGCCGCAACCTTGTTGCGCGGGAAGCACCGCCCCTATTACACTCCCCATGTGGATTGTGGAGATTATGTTGTGGTGGTCAATGCGAGTCAAGTTAAGTTCTCAGGAATGAAATTAGAGGACAAGCAATATTTTACACATTCAGGTTACTTTGGAAGCACCAAGAGCAAGAATCTACAGGAAATGCTTGCTAAACACCCAGAGAAACTCTTTTACTTAGCTGTGCGAGGTATGTTACCCAAAAACAAACTAGGGCGTGCCATGATCAAGAAATTAAAGGTTTATCGAGATGAAAAACACCCTCATACTGCCCAAGTGGCTAAAAAGGAAGCTAGATGAATAAAATCTACGCCACAGGCAAGCGCAAAAGTGCGATTGCAAAAGTTTGGTTAAGCCATGGCAATGGACTGCTAGATGTGAATGGCATGGATCTAAATGCCTGGTTGGGTGGGCATGAATCTATCAAAATGAAAGTGATGCAGCCCTTGGTACTCACCAAGCAAGAAGGGCTGGTGAACATCAAAGCAGTGGTTTTTGGGGGCGGATACAGCGCACAGGCAGAGGCCCTAAGACATGGAATTTCCAAAGCGCTCAATCTCTACGATGTCGCCTTTAGGGCTGTGCTTAAGCCCAAGGGTTTACTCACACGCGACTCCAGAGTAGTGGAGCGCAAGAAATACGGCAAACGCAAAGCGCGCCGTAGCCCTCAGTTCTCCAAACGCTAGGCTTACGCCTTATTCTCTTGGGGAGGTCATTCTCGTGACTGTTGATTTAAAGAAGGATTCCATCCCCAAGCTCTTCTTTTATTACTTCATCCCTCTTGCCTTTTCTATGATCTCCCTCTCTACTTATTCTATGATTGATGGGATGTTTGTAGGCAATAAGTTGGGCAAGGAGGCAATCGCGGCCATCGGAGTGTGTTGGCCAATTTTTCCCACCTTAATCGCCTTTGAGTTGCTCTTTGGATTTGGTGCAGCGTCTATTGCGTCTTACTTTTTGGGCAAGGATGAACCCGAGCGCGCTAGATTAGTGTTTAGTTCGATTTTCTATTTTGTGGCTCTTAGCATCACTTGCATTAGTTGGGCCTGTGTCCCTTTTACCGATGAAATCGCTAGGATATTGGGCAGTAATGAGACCATCTTGCCCATGGTTTCTATCTACATCAAGGTGATCTTGATGGGGGCAATCTTTATGGTTTTGCATCCCTTGGCTGATGTTTTTGTGGTCAATGACAAGCGTCCTATTTTGGCGATGGTGGCCATGCTCGTGGGTTCGCTTACCAATGTAGCTCTCAATTATTTCTTGCTATTTACATTGGAAATTGGCATTCACGGAAGTGCAATCGCTACGGTTTTAGGCCATGCGATGGGTTTCTGTGTGCTTATGAGCCACTTTTTACGCAAAAAAGGACAACTCTACTTCGTGCGCCGTTTTAACTGGGCGAGTATCATTTCTTCAGCTAAGAGTGGGTTGCCTCAAAGTGTTTCTGAGCTTAGCGCGGGAATAGTGATGCTCCTATTTAATTGGACTATTATGAACACGGTCGGGGAGAGAGGGGTTTCCATCTATGCCATTGTCATGTACAATGGCATAGTTTTCTGGACAACCTTGCTCTCTATTGCTCAAGGTATCCAGCCCATTGCAAGTTTTAGCTATGGCGCACAGGACCTGGACAAAGTCAAGGCTGTGTTTATATTTGGACTGAAGGCTTCTCTGTGTGTGGGTATAGGGCTGTATGTCCTGTTTTACTTTTTAGATAGCCATTTGATCACCCTCTACATGGACAAAGAACACTTGGTGGACGACCCACATTTTCTAGCAGAGAGCAAGCACGCGATGAATGTATACTACACGGGGCACATCTTCTTGGGCTTAAATCTGCTCTGCGCCGTGTTTTTCCAGTCTATCCAACGCACCAGGACTTCCTTTTTAATCACAATCTGCGAGACGGTGATTTTCATTGTGCCCTTATTGCCTGTGTTGGCGCATTTTTACGGTTTAGAAGGCGTTTGGATCGCCTTCCCCATCTCTCAGTTTTTGGCATTAATCGTGGTAGCCTTTGTGGTGCGCTATGAGATTAGACGAGGAACTTTTGAGCGTGTGGCTGCTCTGAAGGATTTAGCTTAAGAAAAAATGTGTGATAATGTAGCATGCAGATCAAGACCAAAATCCCTAAGAAAAGCGCGCCCCTTTTGTCTTGTGCGCGAGAGATAGGGTTTTCTGAGCAATTCATAGAGGTCTGCCTAGAACCCCACCTTTACCACAAAACCACACTCTACATTAAAAAGCATTTTAGCGAGCATGTTAAATTCAAGCACACCCTGATTTTGTTTGAGCAAGAGAGTCTAAAAAAGACATATCTACTCAATCGCCTTTTCTATGCCAAATACGCTCTACACCCCTTCTATAACCAAAATACTTTCGAGCGTTTTTTACAGCAAATTTTGGATTGCGCCCACCTGCCCGTGGTGTTTAAGGAGAGTACGCATACGCATGCACCTTATGAACCTGTGTTAGCTTTGGTACACAAGATAGAAATCCACGCTATTTACCTACACTCTCGGATGATTTTTTACTACACGAATTTCCTAGCACGCGAGTTTCTCCACGAAACTTTCAAACCTTACATTATGCTAGAAACACCTTTCAAGGATAAGAGCAACAAAAAGGGTTTTTTGCACGAAACCCATGCGCATTTGGACGCACTGCCCGTTCTAATGGCTCTAAACAACCCGCACTTTAGGTATGCCTACATCCAGTTCATCTACCCCACACAAACCCTCTACCTCACTAGACAAGAGGAGATCATTCTCAAAGCCCTGCGTACCCTGGGATTGGGAGTAATGCACTCCAAGGAGGAAATCAAACACCGCTATTTGGAACTCGCCAAACTCTACCACCCCGATACGTGCGCCTTATCCCCCTATAGCGAGGGGATCTACAAGCAACGCTTCCTAGAGGTTACAGAAGCCTACAGCGTGTTGAAAGACCTTTAAACACCCGTTCACTGAAGACGGATGGACTTTTGTTTAAATCATCCCCGCTCTGTACTCCTGAATCATATGGAAGATTTCATCTTTAAGGCGCAACTTCTTCTTTTTGAGAGCAGACACCTTAAGATCTTCTGCGTTATGCGTCTCCAAGGTAGAAATCTCATCATCTAGCGCATTGTGTTCCTCAAAAATCTTATTAAAGTGTGGATTCTTATTTTTTAAGGCCTTGATCTCATCTCTGTACTCGTGGAACATGCGCTATCCTTTATGAACTTGATAGAAGCATTATAATACAATACAAACGATGAATGGCTTAAAAAAGAGCTTTCAAAGGCGTTTATAAGTCGTATGCCTTGTATGTCCTGCTCAAGAGTCTAGGCCATACCTAGCTAGCGGTCTCCTCTTTGGTTATAACATCCGGTCTTTAAAAACCTTTTATAACTCGTTTAAAATTCTACAACTTAAGCCCCCCTTAAGCTTTTCTACCCTATAATTGCGTTTTGCCAAAGTTAAAGCCTTTAAAAAGCTTCAAACAAGCGCA
>NZ_JAERIS010000037.1 GCF_017979425.1 Helicobacter salomonis
GGGGGCAAAGCGCACTTCTTGCGTGGCGAGCTCTTGTTTGGCGCAGGCTTGCATGATCTCTAGTAGATCGCCTTGGAGTAAGGGGAGCAGAGTTTGAGCTTCTGGGTCGCCAAAGCGGCAATTGTATTCCACCACCTTGACCCCAGCAGAAGTGAGCATCAATCCAAAGTAAAGACAGCCTCTAAAATCTAGGTTGTCTGCTTGGATACCCCTAAGAGTGGGGGCAAAAATCCTTTCTTGGCATTCCTGGGCAATTTGAGGGGTAAAATAGGGATTGGGCGCGATACAGCCCATCCCCCCGGTGTTAAGACCCTGATTGCCCTCTAAAGCCCGTTTATAATCCATGGCAGAGAGCATGGGTTTGAGCGTGATTCCATCACAAAAGGCTAATACAGAGGCCTCTTTGCCCTCTAAAAATTCCTCAATGAGCACTTTACTCCCACTCTCCCCAAAAATGCGCTCTTGCATGATCTCTTTTAAACATTGCAAACCTTCTTGCAGATTGTGCACAATGCGCACCCCCTTGCCAAAGGCTAGCCCATCGGCTTTGATCACGATGGGAAAAGTTTTCTGCGTGCTTAGAAAAGCTGTAGCTTCTTCAAAACACCCAAAGGCGCGGTAGGGCGCGGTAGGGATGTGATGCCTTGTCATAAATTCTTTGGCAAATATTTTACTGCCCTCTAATTGTGCCCCGCTTTTTCTAGGTCCAAAACACGCAAAACCCGCATCTTCAAGCACATCCACCAAGCCCGCCACTAAGGGGTTATCAGGGGCAACGATGATGAAATCTAGTTTTTCGCGCTTGGCGAAAGCTAAAATACTTTGGGTGTCGCTCACGGGAATATCTAGGCATGGCACGCCCATGCCTGCATTACCCGGCAGAGCAAAGAGTTGGTGCTGAGAGGAGATTTTTTTGATAATGGCGTGTTCGCGCCCTCCTGATCCGATGATGGCAATTTTCATAAGTCCTCCTAGTGGTGAAATAAGCGCAATGAGGTAAAGGCCATCACCATTCCTAAACGATCGCATGCCTCAATCACGCTGGTATCCTGCTTGCTCCCCCCACTTTGGGCGATATAGCGCACCCCACTTTGAGCTGCGCGCTCCAAACTATCGCTAAAGGGGAAGAAGGCATCACTCCCCAAACTCACACCCTCTATGCCCGCTAGATAGTCCGCGCGCTCTTGGGGGCTGAAAGGCGCGATGGGATGTGTTAGACATGATAAATCCGCTTCACTTAGCCCATGGGTTAAATACGCATAAATGAGATTGTCCTTTGTGGGACGACTTAAATCCTCTTTAAAGGGCAGGTTTAAGACTTTGGGATGTGTGCGCAAATGCCAAAGGTCAGCCTTTTCCGCGGCGATCTTAGTGCAGTGGATGCGCGATTGTTGCCCTGCCCCCACCCCGATGGCCTGCCCTTCATAGGCCAAACAAATCGAGTTGGATTGGGTGTATTTGAGGGTGATGAGAGCGAGTAGTAAGTCCTCTTTGGCACTGGGGGGGAGAGTTTGAAGGCGTGTTACAATGTGATCTAAGAGTGCGGGAGTGATTTTGGCGTGGTTGCGTTCTTGCTGCAGCGTGATTCCAAAGACTTCGCGCTTTTCTAAGAGGGGTGGGGAGTAGCTAGGGTCTATTTGGATCACAATATAGCCCCCCTTTTTCTTTTGCTTGAGGAGATTGAGTGCGTCTGCCTCAAAACCCGGGGCGATGATTCCATCAGAAACCTCTTGGGCTAGCAGGCGTGCACAGGTCAGATCGCAGGGTTGGCTTAGGGCCACAAAATCCCCAAAAGAGCTCAGACGATCCGCCCCTCTTGCGCGTGCGTAGGCCGTGGCGATGGGAGAGGCATTGAGATCAGGGATATTTTCCAAGAAATAGGCCTTTAGGCGCGCATCTTCTAGGGGTTTGGCACAAGCTGCGCTGGTGGGGCTGGCGTGCTTAAAAGAAGTGGCACAAGGTCGGTTGGTGGCTTCTTGGAGCTCCTTAACTAATTGGTAGGCATTGAGCGCATCTAGGAAATTGATGTAGCTGGGCGTGCCATTGAGCACCTGCAAGGGCATAAATTCAGCAGAGAGGCTGGCTTGGGCTTGGTGGGGGTTGGTGCCGTATTTAAGAGGAATGGAGGGCATTAGGCGTCCTTGTTGAAAATGAGGGTTTGGACTTGATGGGTATGCAGATGCAAGGATTGCACGCAGAGGGCTACTTTATAGGTGGGGTCTAAATGCTGCCAAATTTGCGCGCCAAATTCTGACAAATTGGGAGGGATGGCGATCTGCTTGGGCTCGCCACAAAAAGAGGGCAGAGGAGTCGCGTCATGGGCGTAGGTGTGCAGAAAATGTCCGCGCCCGGGCAAACTCTCATAGTCATAGAAATAGCGACTGCACACAAGGGTATTTGCGCCTCTAAGGGCTTTAATCAAGCTCATCTGGTAGCTAAAGCTTTGATCTTTGAGCTGGATCAGTGCGCTGATTCGCGGGGTGAAATGGGGAGAATCGGGCTCAAAACTTTGGGTGCGCAGGGCCTGATAAAAGCTCTGCCCCTCTCTGAGGGCTTGGGCGATCACTTGGGTTTGACTCCCATTGGTGATGATTACATGAGGGTCTTGGTGGAGAATGGGGGGGTAGAAAATTAAAGAAGTGTCCCCACTGGGGGGGGTTATGAAGGCGATATGGACATTGTGATCTTGCTGTGTGAAAAGGCGGTTTTGGCTTTGCGCGCTACGCCCCATTAAAAAATAACCCCAAAAGGCGTAACTGCCACAGGAGGAAGTGCCCACTAAAATTCCGCGTCCAAAGTAGCGCTGGGTATTTAAGATGTGTGCAATTAACATAATTGCACCCCCGTGCCCTCTTGGACTACCCCTAGCAAGTAGGCGCTCTCCCCCTCTGCCTCCAAGAGCGCGATCGCTTCTTGGGTGTATTCTGCACACATTACACACACCATGCCAATGCCCATGTTAAACACCCCAAAGGCCTCTTCTTGGGGTAAATGCGCTTGGGCGCACAAGAAGTCAAAAATGGGTGGAGTGGGGAAACTAGCGTGCGTGATTTTAGCTCCTAACCCCTCAGGCAAGGCGCGTGGGATATTTTCAAAAAAGCCCCCCCCCGTAATGTGAGCGATAGATTTGATAGGAATTTGTTCTAAGAGTTTTAGAAGGGGTTTGACATAAATTTTTGTGGGAATTAAGAGCATTTGGGCGAGATTTTGCCCCTCAAGGGTGTAAGTGAGGGGGTCAATGTGGCGATCGCTTAAGATTTTACGCACTAGAGAAAAGCCATTGGAGTGCAGCCCGCTAGAGGCCAGTCCTATGATCATATCGCCTGCTTGTATACTCTGGGGTTGGAGAATCTTAGATTCGTCCACTATCCCCACGCAAAAGCCCGCTAGATCGTATTCCTCTGGGGCGTAAAAACCGGGCATCTCTGCGGTTTCTCCCCCCAAGAGTTCACAGCCTGCCAGCACGCAACCCTGCGCGATGCCCTCAACAATGCTCTCTACCTTGCTAGGTTCGTTTTTATCCAAAGCGAGGTAATCTAAAAAAAACAAGGGTTTAGCCCCCACACACAAGACATCATTCACACACATGGCCACACAATCAATCCCGATACTCTCATGGCAATCGAGCATGAAGGCGAATTTGAGTTTTGTGCCCACGCCATCAGCCCCACTCACCAATATAGGGCGCGTCATGCCCCGTGTATCTAGGGCAAAAAGCCCTCCAAAGCCTCCGATCTGGTTGAAAGCTTGGATTTTTGTGCGCGCGATGTGCTTTTTAATGCGCTCCACAGACTCATAGCCTGCTTGAATATCCACGCCCGCGCTTTTATAAGACGAATGCATTGTGCTCCTTTAGATGTGGGTGGGGGCTTTTAGAGGGGTGGAGTGCGCGGGTGTGGGTGTAGGGTAGCCCCCTCCAAAACAAGCCGCACAAAAGCCACTTCCCTCCAGCATGAAAGCAATCCCCTCTAAGGGCAAATAAGCCAACGAATCCAAATCCAAAATCTTGGTGATCTGCTCTAAGTTGTGGTTGTGGGCGATAAGGTGCTCTTGGGAGTCTACATCTGTGCCATAGTAGCAGGGGTTAATAAAGGGGGGGGAAGACACACGCATGTGGATTTCTTTCACCCCCACATCGCGCAAGAGTTTCACAATGCGCCGCGTGGTGTTGCCCCGCACGATGGAGTCGTCGATCAAGACGATGCGCTTACCCCGGATATTGGGGATCACCACATTGAGTTTTAGACGCAGTTTTTCGCTGCGCTCTTGTTGAGGCGCGATGAATGTGCGCGTGATGTAGCGATTTTTAATAAAACCTATGACATAGGGAAGCCCGGACTCTTTAGAATAACCCAAAGCGGCATCGATCCCTGAATCAGGCACGCCCACCACCACATCAGCATTGGCTGGGTGAGTTTTGGCTAGGTATTGCCCTGCGCGCACGCGCGCTAAATGCACGCTCTTGCCCTCTAACATGGAATCTGCGCGGGCGAAGTAGATGTATTCAAAGGAGCAGATTTTACGCGACTTAAGGGGGGTAGCAATGCTCTCAATCCCCTGCGTGCTAAAGGTTACAATTTCCCCTGGAGCAACCTCGCGCGTGAAACTAGCTCCCAGTGCATCTAAAGCACAACTCTCAGAAGCCACAATGTCCACTCCCTGATCGTTTCTGCCAAAACACAGGGGACGAAATCCCAAAGGATCGCGCACGGCGATCAACTTGTTAGGAGACATCACCACCAAGCAATATGCCCCCTGCAGCACCTTCATGCAGCTTTGGATTGCTTCCTCTAGGGTGGCACTCTTTAAGCGGTGCTGGGCGATGAGGTAGAGAATCACCTCTGTATCGCTAGAGGTATGAAAAATACAGCCCTGCAATTCTAATTCACGGCGCAATTCCACAGCATTCACCAAGTTCCCATTGTGGGCAATGGCCAGGGGTTCTTTGATGTGTTGGATGAGTAGGGGTTGGGTGTTGGTGCGGCTATTCTCCCCAGTGGTGCAATAGCGCACATGCCCAATACACACCTCTCCATCCCCCAGTCTTTGCAAGGTGGTTTGATCAAAGACTTCATTGACCAGCCCCGTATTTTTATGGTAGCTAAAATGCCCCCCATGGCAGAGGGCAATCCCACAGCCCTCTTGACCTCTATGCTGCAAAGCACATAGGGCACTATAGGCTAGCGGTGCTAGAGAGCAGGTTTGCGTAGAGAAAGCTCCAAAAACCCCACATTCTTCCTTGAGCTTGTGCATCGCAATCCTTATGCGTGGGAAATCTTTTCTAAAATAATTTCGTAGGCTTGGCACACATCGCCTAAATCCTCTCTAAAGCGATCTTTGTCGAGCTTTTGGCGCGTCTGTGCGTCCCAAAACCGGCAGGTATCTGGAGAAATCTCATCGCCCAGTACAACCTGCCCCTGCACATCTTTGCCAAACTCTAATTTGAAATCCACCAAGATGATCCCCCTATCTTCTAGGTAGGCTTGCAGGAGGGTGTTGGTACGCAAAGCCAGCGCGCGCAGGGTCTGCAGTTCGCTAGGACTGGCAAGTTTTAAAGCTAGGGCGTGATCCTCATTGATCAGCGGATCGCCCAGCGCATCGTTTTTATAACAAAATTCTAGCACGGGGGCCTCAAAGGGCGATCCCTCTTGCAACCCTAGGCGTTTAGCCATAGAGCCGGCTGCCAAATTGCGCACAATCACTTCTAAAGCAAACATGGTCAGCCTTTTGACAAGGGCACGCGCAGGAGTGAGTTCACGGATAAGATGGGTGGGTACACCCTGGGTTTGTAGATATTGCATCAAATAATTACTGATGCGGTTATTCAGTGTGCCTTTGCCTTGCAAGGTGGCTTTTTTAACCCCATTGAAAGCGGTGGCATCGTCCTTATACTCTACGATGTAGTGTTCAGGGTTGGTCGTGGTGTAAACCTTTTTAGCCTTACCTTCGTAGAGTAAGTGGCATGGGGTTTCAAGCATGGGATTCCTTGTGAAATTGGGATGAAAGGGCGCGATCGTCTTGAAGAATTTTGGCTTCATTATCATGGCGGGCTTGTTGCAATTTCTTTGCCAATATGGGCTCATGGAGAGCTAAAATCTCTAAAGCGAGCAAGATCGCATTTTGCGCGGCGTTGATCCCCACACAGGCTACAGGGACCCCGCTAGGCATTTGCACGCTGGAGAGCAGAGAATCCAGCCCGCCTAAGTCCTGAGTGAGAATGGGCAGAGCAATCACGGGTAAAATGCTCAAAGAAGCGACCACCCCGGCTAAGTGTGCGGATTTGCCCGCAGCTGCGATGAAGACCCCCACATCATTTTGGGGAGCTTGCAGGACAAACTCGTGCAAGGCGTGGGGAGTGCGGTGGGCAGAGAGTATGTGGACTTCAAAGGGGACTTGAAACTCTTTTAGAAGCGTGATTCCGGGTTGCAGGATAGCTAGATCACTCTTGCTACCCATGAGCAGGGCAATTTTTTTCATCAAAAACCTTTAGCTTGTGTCTTAGGCGTCATTGTAACAAATCTGTGGGCAAATTTGGCTAGCCAGTGCCTCACGCAATGATTTTTCCCACTAATACACCCTCTTGGTAGGTATGGCAGATAGCGCGGTAGTGCCCAGGTTGCACATTGTCTAACTCGCTCTCATTGATGAGAATCTCTCCATCAACCTCTAAGCCCCAGCGTTTGTCGCGCGCCTTTAAAAAGAGCCCATCCTCACTCAAACCCTCTACAATCACTTCAATAGGCTGATGCAAGAGCCTTTGCATGGAATCTTGAACTTGTTGTTGCACACAAGCGTTAATGGTATCTAGGCGTTGGTTAACCACGTTCTCAGGCAAAGCGGGCATGCTATAAGCGCGGGTGTTTTCCTCAGGACTGAAGGCAAAGAGATTAATGCGATCAAAACTAAAGCCCTTTAAAAACTCTTGTAAGATTGCAATATCCTCCTCACTCTCCCCGGGATGTCCCAATAGCAAAGTGGTGCGTAAAAAACTCTCAGGCACGCTCTTCATGTGCTCTAGTAGCTTAAGATGTGCTTGGGTGTTGGAGTTACGGCGCATAGTTTTAAGCATAGCATTAGAGATATGCTGGATGGGCATGTCAAAGTAATTCATAAAAATGGGAGAATGCGCGATCGTATCGATGAGCTCTAGGGTTGTGGTGCTAGGGTAGAGATAGAAAATGCGCGCGCTCTCTAGGATTTGTTGGGCATCAATAGCTTTAATGAGCTCAATTAGCCCATTTTTTACGCCCTGATCGCGTAGATAGGAGCTCGAATCCTGAGCGATGAAACTAATATCGCTAAAACCCTGTTTGGCCAGATTTTCCACTTCCTCTAAGATTTGAGCGATTCCCTTGCTTTGCAAGCGTCCCTTAAAACTAGGGATCGCACAAAAACTACACTGCTGGTTACACCCCTCTGAGAGTTTGACATAGGCATGCACCTTAGAACCCGTGATGGTGCGCGCGTTGTGTGCACCCGCTAAAAACACGCCCGTAGAAAACGCGCTCTGTTTGGCCTTAATGAGCTCATCGATGCGATCGTAATCCCCCACACCGGTAAAAATATCGATCTCAGGCAATTCGGCTTGCAATTCCTCTTTATAGCGTTGGCTCAAACACCCACTAGCCACCACCAACGCCCCCTCTTTACGCGCCTTAATAGCTTCTAACAAAACTTGCACGCTCTCCTGTTTAGCAGAGGCGATAAACCCGCAGGTGTTGACAATGATCACATCAGCCTGTGCGCACTCTTGGGTGAGCTCATAATGGGCGAGTTTGCCTAGCATCACCTCGCTATCCACCAAATTTTTAGAACAACCCAGAGATATTAGATAGAGTTTAGGGCGCAAGAGAACCTCCTTGTAAATCTACTTCCCAGAAAAAATCAATCCAGCACTTCGCCTCTTTGAGCACAAAGTCCGCCTGATAGCGCGCGCTTTTTTGAGCAAAGAGGACTGCGCTTTTAAAACAGACATATGGGTATTGCTTTTGCAAAATGTCCATCACTCCTAGAAAGCTTTTCCCACTATCTACGATCTCATCCACCACTAGCACGCGTTGGTGTTGTGCTTGCAAAGTGGGCACATTGCTAATCTCTAGGGTGCCTTGGGTGCGCTCACGGCTATAAGAGCTTGCATTAATCGCGTAAACTTCTTTAATGTCCCAATACAGCCCCAAAAAGTGCGCTAAGGTCATCCCCCCTCTTAGAATGGCAATGATAGCCTGAGGTTTGAAGTCCTGTTCTATTTGTTTGGCTAAAGCTAGGGCATCTTGTCTAAAATCTGCATAGCTATAGTATTGACGCACGCACTCTCCTAGTAATAAGCTTGCATAAACGCACGCACCGCTTCGCCCTCAAAACGCGCTCTTAAGCCCAAATCTACTAGGCTTTGTTCTAGCGCGTTGAGCACCCATGCAAGCGTGTACACCTCTATAATTCCCATGTGATTGATGCGTATCAGCAAGTCTTTAAGATGATCCTGTCCTCCAGCGACCACCACGCCATAGTTTTTAAGGCGTTTTCTAATCTCTAGGGCGCGCTCGTGGTAGATCGTGCTCATGCTAAGGGCGGGGGTTTTGGGGTAAATTTGCAAACCTAGGGCCTTGATCGCATGTTCACTAGCTAGCGCGCGCTGGGCTGTGTTCTCAAAGAGGGCTTGTAACCCTCCAAACTCTGCAACACATGCAAAATAGGTTTGTAGTGCCATCACATGCGAAATGCCCGCCGTGAAAGCAGTGGTATTGTGTTGCTGTTTTTGTAATTCTAAAGCGAGATTAAAATAATACCCATGGGGGCGTAATTGAGAAAGTGCGTATGCGCTCAAACCTACAAAGCTCAAACCCACGGGCAACATAAACGCCTTTTGACTCCCCCCAATGAGCACATCGACATGCTCAACCTTGAGAGGTTCTACGCCTAGTGCCGTGATCGCATCTACAATCACCAAGAAGTTAGGATTGTGCGTCTTGAGAGCCGCGCTAATCCCTTCAAAGTCCAAGCGCAAACCCCCTGAAGACTCGCATACCTGCAGAGCGATCGCCTCTAAGCTAGGGTGCTCTTGCACACAAGCTAGCACTTCTGACGCACTAATAGGGGTGTCCCAAGAGTTTTTGATCTCCAAATAGTTAATGTGGTGGGCTTTGGCGATTTGGGTAAAGCGCTCCCCAAACTTGCCATTATTGAGCACCAAGAGTTTGGGCTCTTGGGTATGGGTGCTCACAAAGGTGTACAAACTCGCCTCCATTGCCCCCGTGCCACTGCTCACTAAAATTACCACCTCCTGCATGCCCATCATCTCTTTGAGCTGGACACGCACCTGTGCAAAGGCTTGTTCAAACTCCGGGGTGCGATGGTGGGGAGCGGGTAGGCTCAGAGTGCGTGCGATCTGGGGGGCGATGGGAGTGGGGCCGGGGGTGAAAAGCAGGGGCTGCAAGATGACCTCTTCTTTAAAAAATAACTCGGATTATACTACAAAAGGCTATAATGCCCTTTAAAAAGGCTTTGTATGCGCACCCTTCTTGCCCTGCTAACGCTGTTACCCCTATGTGCTGAACCTTCAATTCAAGACATCCAAGATGCCATCCATAGGATGGCAGTCCATCAGGCCGATACACACCGCAACATCGGTATCTTAAATGACAAGCTGAGTAATCTCGTTTTAGACATCCGTGCACACCGCATCAACTTGGATGAAGCCACTAGCACGCACGTGATCGAAATCTTTAAAGAGAATGCCGTGCTTTTCGTCGTGCTACAAGACTACTATGCACGCGAAAACCCTCTATTTGACTATTTGAAAGGCATTTTACAAGGTTATAAGGGAATTGCCAAAGAAATGTCCTCCAACGCGCCTTTGCAGAAATTTATGCCCCTAATGCATGAAATCATCTCTCAACTCCAAACCATGGTGGTTTTGGAAAAACACATAGATACCCTGATAGATTAAGCCTTACCAGCCACGCCATAAGGCTAGCACCAGCAGGCTTGTGCTAATATTTGTGCAATCAAGGGGTAATACCCTTGGGGTTGGGGCATCAACCTTTGGAATAGGGAACGTAAGACTCCAAACGGAGCTGTCCTGCTTGAAGCCGCGATCTCCACTAAAGTTAGAATCCCCTAACTTTAGTTATGGGAGAGTATGTCAATTGTGCTTCTGTTGCTGCAACATCTGTAACAGATTAGACACTCCGCCCTTAGCACTGAGTTTTTTAGCTAGTTGGGCAGCCTGATCAAAACGCTTTAAAATGCGATTGATTTCAGCTACTTCCAAGCCCGCCCCTAAAGCAATACGCTTTTTGCGGCTTCCATTGAGCAAGCTAGGATCTTCACGCTCTTTGGCAGTCATCGAAGAGAGCATCGCCTTGATCTTTTTAATCTCAGTAGAGTTTTCTAAATCCGTGCCTTTAAGCGCGCTGGCTACATTGTTTAGCCCGGGGATCATCGATACCAGTGCACTTAAAGAGCCTAATTTTTTGAGCTTTTCAATCTGGGTGACAAAGTCATTTAGGGTAAACTGCCCCTTTTTGAGCTTTTTAGATAAATCTTTGGCCTCTTTAGGGTCTAGCACACTGGCGGTTTTTTCTGCCAGCGTGATGATGTCCCCTGCGCCCATCAATCTGTTGGCGATGCGCTCAGGCACAAAGAGGTCTAAATCGGGAATTTTCTCCCCATGCCCGATGAAGCGCAGGGGGAGTTTGAGCTGGTAGGCGATCCCTAGTGCCACCCCACCCTTACTATCGCTATCAAATTTGCTTAAAATCACCCCGCTAATGCCTATTTGTTCATGAAAGGTGCTTGCAGACCGCACGCCATCTTGTCCACTGAGCGCGTCCGCGACATAAAAGACTTCATGGGGGTTTAGCAAATCCTTTAAGGCTTTAAGTTCCTCCATCAGGGGTTTATCAATGGCCAAACGCCCCGCGCTATCTACAATCATCACATCAAATTGCCCCTCTAGTGCGCGCGCTAGTGCTCCCTTAGCAATTTCAAGCACTCCTCCCTCTTGGTGAAACACCTCCACCTCCACCTGCGCGCCCAAGACTTGTAATTGCTCCACAGCGGCCAAGCGTTCTAAGTCGCAGGCCACTAATAAGACCTTTTTTTGACGGGTTTTGAGATAGTGGGCGAGTTTGCCACATGTGGTGGTTTTACCCCCTCCTTGCAACCCACACATCAGCACAATCGTAGGGGGTTTAGAAGCGTAGATAAACCCGCTCGCACCCCCGGGCACACTTAAGATTTCTAGCAAACTCTCTTGCAAGGAATCTAAAAACTGCTGTTTGCCAACACCCTTAGCCAAGGTTTTGTCTTTGATTTGGGTGATGAGTTCTTTAACCACCTTGTGGTGTACATCATTGCGCAAGAGCGATTTTTTCAGCGCGTCTAGGGCTTTTTCTAGGGCTTGTTGGTCGTCTTGAAAACGGATCTTATTCAGGGCATTTTTAAACGATTCGCTTAAAGCTTCAAACATGAGTTTCCTTTGCACTCTCTAAGAGTGTGAGTTCAGCTGTGATTTGGCTTTTCTTTTGCGCGATTTCTTGCGCACGCGCGTGTAAATTTTCTAGTAAAGCCTTGGGAGCTTTGGCTAAAAATTGCGGGTTATCTAAATTGAGTTTGGCCTTTTCTTTTTCCAACTTAACAAGTTGGGCTTGTAAGCGCGCTTCTAGTGCGCTCACATCAACCCCCTCTAAACTCACATGCACGCTCACCCATTCCCCCACATCACTTAGAGCCCCTTGGGGCTTGCTGGCCACCACTTCCAAGTGGGCGATTTTGGTGAGTTTGCTAATAAAACTTAGGGTCTGCGAATCCAAGCTTAAGGAGCTTTGGAGGTAGCCCTTAGGTAATGCTCCTATGCCTAGCAAGACTTTTAAGCGCCTAAAGGCGGTGCAGGCTTCCTTAATTCCCTCAAAGGTTTTTTCTAATTCCAGATCACGCGCTGTCTTTGCGGGATAGGTAGCCAGCATGAGTGAGGGCGCATTTTCTAAAGAAGTGCCCTCGAGATGGTGGTAGAGGTATTCGCTCACAAAGGGCATGAAGGGGTGCAAGAGTTTAAGTGCGTCTTTAAAGACCTCAATGAGCGCGTGGATGGTCGCGCTCTGTTTATCGGCCTTGAGAAATTCTAAGATCCAATCGCAAAATTCGCCCCATAAGAAGCGATAGAGCAGGCGCGCAGCATCGTTAAAGCGGTAGCTATCTAGGGCTTGGCGCACCTCTTTAGTGGTGGCATGCAACCTTGAGCGCGCATAAGCCCCCAGCACACTTTTCCCCTCTTGTGTACCACATTCTTGGGCGTATTTAGAAAGTAAAAGGGTAGCGTTGTAGAGTTTATGGGTGAAGTGGCGCGCTTGCTCAATGCTCTCTTTTGAGAGAAGCAGATCACGCCCCTGCACGCTC
>NZ_JAERIS010000067.1 GCF_017979425.1 Helicobacter salomonis
CCCTTAGAGTATCACAAGTAAAGCATACAGAATCCACAAGCATTCTAATTGACAAACAGATAGAAAACCATGTAATTTCGTTTTGTAGATGCAATATCGTGTTTATTTGCAAGTTTCATGTGAGACACACAAGACATAACAACTTTCCATATAATTAGCTTCTTTATTCCATACGACCAAAATCGCTCTTTTATATAAAATCTCATTCCCCCATCATTTACAACCTGCCTCTTATACAG
>NZ_JAERIS010000038.1 GCF_017979425.1 Helicobacter salomonis
TAGAGAGATGGGGCGTTACTATGTCGCGCTCATTGCGGGGCATTTGCGCGCGCCCCTATGTGTGGAGTGTAGATTGGGCAGACACCCTAAAAACCGCTTGAAAATGGCAAATTTAGACGCGTTGAAGGTCAAAGGGGGTAAATTAGCCAAAACCTTTTTTGTGCCCTTGGTAGATGGCATGGCGCACCAACTAGTTGGTGCGCGCCTGTATAGCGGACGCACCCACCAAGTGCGCGCCCACTTGGAGAGTGTGGGGCGACGCATTTTGGGGGATAAACTCTATGGAGTAGAGGACTCGCGCGCACCGCGCACCATGTTACATGCCTATTTGCTCTATGTAACGCACCCTCGAAGTGGGGAGAGACTTTTATTTAAAGCCAAGCTTTTAAAGGACATGGTAGAATGCGCGCAATCACATTTGCAAGGGGTTAATTGGCATGGGTGTTTGCAGGAAGATTATTTTTTGGAGTGTTTCCGCGCTTCTACTGGCTAGTTGCACCCCCTCTAAAAAGAATAATTCACTCTCCTTTGCCAACCATGCACGAGGGGAGAGCACCAACGCAAGTTTGCCCGTAGTCAAAGGGATCAAAACCATTAATGATGTGCAATCTGTAGGTTTTGAGTGGCAGCCCATAGAGCATCCTGAACTCATCGAAGGGTTTATTATCTATCGCATGCAAGCCGATCGAACTTTTAAACGCGTGGGCGTTGTGCGCAGTGCCTTTGCCACTCACTATTACGATGATGGTCTCACGCCCCAAACGCAGTATTATTACAAAATTGCCACGCTGGGTAAAAATGGAGAGGTTTCTGCCATGTCTGAAACCATTAGTGTGAACACTTCCTTCATCAATCCTGTAGAAAATGTCTTTGCCAGCATAACAAGTCCCAAGGAAATTAAGATTTTTTGGACTCCTCACCCCAATCCTAGCATTGCTAAATACATTGTACAACGCGAGGATAATCAGGGCAAGTTTGTCAATATTGGAGTGGTCAAAAACCGCCTCTTTGTAGAGTATTTTGACAAAAAATTAGGTGATGGGCAAACTTATCGTTACCGTGTAATCGCAGAAAATTTTGATGGAGCAAAATCTTTGCCCAGCGCGGTGGTGGTGGGCAAAACCAAAAATCCCCCCCCTGCAATTTCAGGCGTGCAAGCAAGCGCAGACCTCACACGCAAGATTAATCTCACATGGCAACCCTCCAGCCAAAAAGACATCGTGGCTTACAAGGTTTATGCCGCTAATGACCCAGATGGCAAATACAGGGAAATTGCCCAGGTGCGAGATACCAATTATACGGATAATGTAGACCTAGATGGAGTGGATCGCTATTACAAAGTGGTCGCTTTAGATAAGGACGGTATTCAAGGGGAATTGCCTCAAGGTGCGATCAAAGGTACAACTTTACCTCGCCCTCCCACGCCACTCATCAGCAAAGGCACAATTGAAGATGGACAGGCGATTATTGTGTGGGGAGCCATCCAAGACCCTAGAGTTAAGAGTTATGCGATCTATCGTTTTGAAGACAATGCGCGCTCTAAACCCCTGCGTTATGGGGAAATTTTAGGCACCCAATTTGTGGACAAAAACATGGAAAATGGCAGAAAATACCGCTATCAGGTGGTGAGCGTGGATAAAGATGGGCTCGAATCGCGTCCGAGTAAAGAAGTAGAGTTGCGCCTGGATCGCTGATGCATGCCTCATTTTAGTGCCACTCAGGTTAACCTGCCCGCCTTTCCCTTTGAGCAGGAGGAGATGTGTTTTTTATACTGCGCCCAAAGTGTCCTACACACCCATGTAAGCCTAATTCGGGTGTGCACCAAGGATGGCTATGATTTTTGTCTCTACCAGATTGCCCAAAAACAACAATTTTTATTTAAAGCAGAGAAATCCACGCGTCCCATTCCTGTCGGGGTATTACAGCAAGCATTACGGGTTTTGGCGCACTATTGTGTAGTAACCGGAGGCAATTTAGGAGAGGAAAGCCCATATAAACGAAGCCCATTTTTGTTGGAAAGCACACAATTGCTGCGCTTAAGCACAGTTCACTTGGAAATTGGTTTTGGTTCAGGGGTGCATCTGCTCTCAAAGGCACAAGATCAGCGCGATCAAATCTATGTGGGCGTGGAGATTCACACCCCTAGCATTGAACAGGTTTTACGCCACATAGAACGCTTCAAACTACAAAATGTCTACATCCTGCGCGCAGATGCGCGATCCCTCTTAGAGATTTTACCTGCGCAGTGCTGTTTGAGTGTGGATTTACACTTCCCCGTACCATGGGAGAAAAGTCCCACAAGACGAGTCATGAATGCGAATACTTTGGCGCATATACTCAGGGTGTTGGTCGATAATGGGGTGTTTTGGTTACGCACGGATAGTTTAGCCTACTTTAAACAGAGTCTGGATTTGACGCTGGCCTTAGAGGAGTGTGCATGCCAGGTGGCTAAAAATGCCCCCGCTCCTGTGTCCAGCAAGTATGAAGCGCGCTGGATACGGCAGAATCGAGAAATTTACGATTTGCGCATAAGCGCGCGCCACACACAAGCGCATGCGCCAATCAAAAACATGCTCTTGGAGATGGAGCGTGTAGAGGGCATACCTAGGGGACTGGATTTTGTGCTAGCACATCGCCTCTTTAGGGGTGCTAATTATTTTTTACACATTCAAGATGTGTTAGAATATGCCCAACTTTGGGTTTTAGTGCTGAGTTTTGGAGATTTTAACACCCCGACCAATAAGATTGCGGTCTGGGATAGTCAGAGTGGCGCGCTAGAATATGTGGGAGGACTGCCCTTCAACACGCATGCTAATGGATTAGCGCACCAAAAATTACAGGAAATTTTGCTGGAGGCCTTGTGAGCAGTATTGTTGTGGCCAGAGATTTGTCTTTAGGCTATAAGAGAGATGAATGGGTGATTCGGGGGGCAAATTTAAAAGTGGAGCGTAAGGACTTTGTGTTCATCTCTGGACCTAGTGGTTGTGGGAAGAGTACTCTATTGCGCTCTTTATACGGGGATTTGCCCTTACTAGGAGGAAGCTTAGAAGTGTGTAATATCAATGTAAATCGCGCTTCTAGGGCTTTTATCAATGAATTACGCCGTCATATTGGAGTGGTGTTTCAGGATTATAAATTGATTGAAGAGTGGACTGTAGAGCAAAATATCAAATTGCCCATGCTCATCAATGGATACAAGAAGGAAGAGTGCAATATCCAAGCGGAAAAACTCTTAGCCCATGTGGATTTGCTCTACAAATCCAATCGTTATCCCTTAGAACTCAGTGGGGGGGAGCAACAACGAGTCGCTATGGCGCGTGCCATAGCCCATAAACCTTTTTTAATTTTGGCAGATGAGCCCACGGGAAACCTAGACGACTATTCTAGTGATATGATTTGGAGTTTGCTCAAAGGGGCTAATAAGCAGCTAGACATTACGATTGTAGTGGTCACACACCGCATTCCAAGCAATTTCAATGTACCCTACCGCAAGATTTATATCAAGGACGGAGAGGTGCATGAATACACTTAGGGAACATTTGGCATTTCTATTACCCTTGGTTGCTTTGCTCGTGGGTTTAGAGAGTGTGCTGTGGATTCAGCGAGCATTGCATATCCGCGAGGAACAGCTCTCTAAAAACTACACCATCACCATAGTGAGTCAACAAAAGCTGAGCTTAGAATTTATCCGCCAAAATATTCGATCGAGTATCGGGCTTGAACTCATTAATCCGGATGCTCTTTTGGAGAGGTTGCAACAGAATATCAGTCCCAGCTCCCTTGCCGATCTCAGGAAAAGTTTGCCCTTTTTTTATTCTCTCAAACTCAAAAATTTCCCCACTTCTGATGAGCTCAAACGCATTCACAATCGTCTTTTGAAAATCCCTGGAGTATCCAGGGTGGAAGTCTTTAGCAAGGCCCATGATCAAGAGTACCGACTCTTGCTCTTGCTCCAAGAGAGCACTTTCGTCTTCGCCTTTTTGGTGGGCTTACTTTCGATTTTACTCTTGATCAAGCAGGTGAGTGTGTGGAATTTGCAATACTCTAAGCGCATTGAAATCATGGAGCTCTTAGGTGCGCCCATGCGCATCAAAAATGGCTTTTTATTCCGTCTAGCCTTGGTAGATTCGGTGCTAGCCAGTGTGGGGGTTTTAATAGGTTGCCTCTATGTGAATTCCCAGAGTAAATTTCAAAGTCTCACCAACGCACTGGAGGTTCAAAACACTTTATTTGTATGGCATGAAGACTTCTTTATCTTCTTAGGAGCATCACTGGCCGTATCTCTAGCATGTGTGTGGATTGTGGTGGTGCAAAGGAGGACGACATGAAAAAAAGCTTGCTCTTGATCTGGATCATGGGACTCTGCATGAGTCTTGGAGCTAGAGAAGAGGGGATTGAAGAAATCCAGCGCAATATCAATCTGAATACTGATAAATTACAAGAGACCACGGCGCAGAAGAACAAGTTGAGCACGCATCTCAATAGTTTGGGCAGTGCTATCAATCAAAAATACCAACAAAGTCAAGAACTCGCTAAACAAATTCAAAGTATTCAAAAGAATATCGATAAAAACCAGGCCCAAAGCCAGGTTCAAGAGAAAGCTTTAGAGGAGTACCGCCTTTACCTCAACAACCTAAAACGAAATCGCCTCAAAATCCAAGATGAAGTGACCACGCTGTTGCTCAAGGATATTGTTTTTGTGATGGTGCTTGATACGCAAAATCTTGCCAGCGCAGAGGACTTAATTCTCCAAGAAGTCTTTAAGCAACTCAGCCAAAGCTCCAGAGATCAGCTCGCTAGTTTGAATTTACAAGAGGAGCAGATCAATAATAAGATTGCGCAAATCTCTAACAATATTACCCAGATTAGCACTATTATCAATGCCCAGAAAGATCGCAAGCGTAATTTACAATTAGTGGTGGGGGCGCAGCAAAAAATTATCGAAAGCATGCGCGCTGAATTGGCCCTCTATAACAAAAAACTAGAAACCCTGGATCAAGAACGCAAGGGGCTTGACAAACTCTTAGCCTCTCTGAATATCGTAAAGATGGCCAAAGAAAAGGAACTTGAGCGCAAAAGGGCTCAAAAAGATCGTGAGCAAGCACCTAGACCAAGCATTGAAGGGATTGAAGCACCCATCGAAGTGAGACAGGTGGCCAGCTCTTATCATGATATCATGACAATTACCTACAAAGGTCCTAAGACAATCTCCCCTTTAAGTAATTACAAAGTCGTGCAAAAGTTTGGCCCTTATTTTGATCCTGTTTACAAACTCAAAATTTTTAACGAATCCATCACTTTGGTTTCCACCAAGCCCAATGCCGTGGTACGCAGTGTCTTTGATGGACGGGTGGTTTATGCTAAGGAAGTGCCTATTTTGAAAAAGGTGATCATCATTGAACATAAGGATGGAATGCACACGATCTACTCCCAACTAGACAAGATCGCTCCTACCATTCGGCACGGCCTGCGCGTGCAAAAGGGATATGTGATTGGACGCATTGATCAGCGCCTGAGCTTTGAGGTTACGCTCAAAGACAAGCATATCGATCCTTTAGAGCTCATTGCACAAAGCCAGTGAAGAGTCATGCAAATTATTCTTTCCAGCAATAATGTTAAAAAACTCCAAGAATTGCGCGCTATTCTGCCAGCTATGGATATAAGAAGTTGCGCTGAGTTTTTGGGAAAGGTGGAGATCCTGGAAGATGGCACAAGTTTTGAGGAAAATGCATGTTTGAAGGCAAGTGCTATTTATCAACTTTTAGAAGAAAAAGAAGGGGACCTTTGCGTTCTTGCTGACGATAGCGGTATCTGTGTAGATGCCCTCAACGCCATGCCAGGCATCTACAGCGCTAGATTTGCTTCCATGCCAGAGAGTGCTGCGGAAATTGCGCGAGGCTGTTTTACAATTCCTCAAGTGAATTCAAATGATACGCAAAATAACCTCAAACTTTTGACCTGCTTAGAAGAATTGGATATTGTCCAATCTAATGCCTCTTTTATCTGTGTCATTGCAGTATGCATGAGGATAAAGGGGGAATTTAGACAAACAACTTTTAGGGGTGAATGTAGGGGCAAGGTTCTCAAAGCCCCCCTTAATCCGCAAGCTTTTGGGTATGATCCACTCTTTATTCCGGAGGGCTATACCCTGACCATGGATCGTCTCCCAGAGAAAAACGCCATTTCACACCGCTTTTTAGCCCTACAACAATTCAAGGATTTTTTGAATTGTGTCAAATCCCCACATCTAAGGCTATAGATTAAGCTACCACGCTATTTTTAAGCCTTATATTAAAGTATAATGATACAATTCAGCCATTTTACATTTAAAGGAGTATCCATGGCACTATACGATCGCAATGCTAATTTTAACCCCAGCATGGAAGCATCTGCCCAGCTCAGTGACACAGCTCTGGTGAATTTTGTCAAGACGACTTATAAGTTTTTTGCAGCCAGCTTGCTGCTAGCCACTATTGGCGCATTAGTGGGTTTGATGAATTTTCATGTAGTTGCCCAATACAAGTGGGTGTTTTTCATTGCTGAGATCGCTGCGTTTTTTGGACTCATGTTCACAAGGAGAATGCCCGCAGTCAATCTCCTAATGCTTTTTGCCTTCACTTTCCTTTCTGGTATCACTCTTGTGCCCCTCTTGGGCTTTGTCATTGCTAGAGCAGGTGCGAGCGCAATTTGGCAGGCCTTGGGCATGACAACTATTGTTTTTGGCGTGATGAGTGTTTATGCCATTAAGACTAAGAGCGACCTAGCGAATATGGGCAAGATGCTATTCATCGCTTTAATCGTGGTGATGGTGGCTTCCCTGATTAACCTCTTCTTGGGTTCACCTATGATGCAGGTTGCTATCGCAGGTGTCAGCGTGATTCTCTTTAGCCTGTTCATCGCCTACGATACTCAGAACATTATTCGAGGTCTTTATGCGACGCCCATTGAAGCCGCTGTGGCACTCTATGTGGACTTCTTGAATGTCTTTGTTTCTCTACTACAGATTTTTGGAATCATGGGAGGCAGAGAAGACTAGTTTGTGTGCTCTCGAGCGTCTGCTAGACGCTAATCTTAATCGATTCAAGGAGGGGGTCAGGGTGGTGGAGGATGTTTTGCGCTATCTCTGTAATCATCCTGTCTTAGCTATCAGGCTCAAGAGTATTCGCCATAGCGCCACCGATATCCTCGTTAGAAGTGTGTCTGATGTAGGTGCACTCTACGCTCATCGGAACAGCGCCCACGATGTGTTGCAAAATAGTGATTTCTCTTACACCGGAGAACAGCCCCTGTTGCACATGGTTCAAGCAAACTTCAAACGCGCTCAGGAGAGCGCACGCGTGCTTGAAGAATGCTTAAAATATGCCTATCCTGCCCAGCCCCTACCTACTTTTAAAACTTTGCGCTATGAACTCTACACACTGGAAAAAGAGTGTATCGAGTTGTTGATAAAAAGTGGTCTTGAATTACCTCGTGTTTACCAAAGCCAATAGTTTGTTTGCTAAAATGCGCGCACCCGGTTTAGGCTGGGCATTTTTTAGGTAAGGAGATGTTATGTCAGGACATACTGATAGTTGCCATTTACACGAAGGGCATGAAGGACACGGGGTGCATCATCATCACCACCATCACCATCACTACCATGGTGGCACACACCACCACCATCATCATCATCATGGCGGTGAGCACCACCACCACCATGAGCAGCACGGTGATAGTTGCCACAACTAGTTGGCATGTGCCCCCTCTTGCGGGGCCTCCTCATTTAACAAGCACTTCAGATTTCTTTTGATACTTCGATGTAAGAGTATGGACACTCGCGTACGCGCTTCGTTTTTCAAGTGCATGTCTTGCCTGTGCGTGCTTATGAGTTGTTCTTAAGACTAGGTGAGCTTATAGCCTTTTCAAGTATTGATTAATTTGATAATAATGCTATCTTACGTAATGAATGGATAGCTTGTTGCGTGTTCTTTGTCATGTTTTGACTAAAATATGAAACTCATTAAGGAGATTTATGACTATTCGCATTAACCACGAAGAATATAGACTTGATTATATTGCAAAACAAGCCACTAGCGCACTTTGGTATATCCACAAAGGTTGTGTCATTATAGCGAGTGTCATGGTGGATAAAAGTTCTATAGAGGGGGATTTTCTGCCCTTGAGCGTGCAATTTAGCCAAAGGTCCTATGCTATAGGCCGCATTCCTGGCGGTTTTAACAAACGCGAGGGCAAACTTAGCGAGTTTGAAACCCTCACTTCACGCCTTATCGATCGCGCCTTGCGCCCACTCTTCCCTAAAAACTATGCCCATCCTACGCAAATTACTTTACTTGTACTCAGCCATGATCAGCAAAGCGATTTACAAATCTGTGCCCTGCATGCAGCAGCTAACGCACTCTATCTGGCTAATATTGGGGTTGAGCAAAATGTAAGTGCGGTGCGCATTGCAAAAATCGCTGATAAAATTATTTTTAATCCCAATGCTTCTGAGTTGCAAAAAAGTAGCTTGGATATCTATGTTTCTGGGACTAAAGATGCCCTGCTCATGGTAGAAATGTGTGCTCAAGAAAGTCTTATGGAAACAGAGTTTTTAGAAATGTTAACTCGTGCACAAGGACTTATCCAACAAACATGCACGCAGTACGCACAACACTTTAGCCCTCACAGGCAACCCCTCAGCCCAGCTTCACTCACACCTATCATACAAGATACACAATTAGAAACCTTAATTCAAACACATTTTCACGCACAGGTGCTGGAAGTCATGGCCCAAATGGCTAAAAGTGAACGGCAAGCAGATTTTTTGAATTTAGCGCAACACATCCTGAAGACACTGCATGAGCAGGGACATCTCTACACCTTAGAGCATGTCCAGTATATTTTGGAAAATTACATGCACCGGGTAATCCGACAACAAATCTTACATGCGCAGGAACGTCCCGATGGACGCGCTTACACAGATATTCGTCCCATCACAATAGAGACCAATATTCTTCCTCACAGCCATGGCTGCGCGCTCTTTACACGCGGGCATACCCAAGCCTTAGTGGTGTGCACTTTAGGGGGAGCCAATGATGCTAGAGTGCATGGGAATTTAGATATAAAGGCACCCTTGAAAGAGCGCTTCATGTTTGATTATAATTTCCTACCATTTAGCGTGGGTGAGAGTGCTCCTTTAAGTGCGCCTAGCCGACGCGAACTAGGTCATGGACACTTAGCTAAACGCGCTCTGCAAGGCTCCCTTGTGGATAAAGAACAGGTGATCCGCCTTGTCTCAGAAATCCTCGAATCAAATGGTTCAAGCTCTATGGCGAGTGTGTGCGGAGGGTCTTTGGCTCTGTGTGCTAGCGGGGTGAAGGTGCATCATCTAGTTGCAGGTGTGGCAATGGGACTGGTTATAGAAGGAGATACACATGCCATTTTAAGCGATATCAGTGCGTTAGAGGATATGCATGGGGATATGGATTTTAAAATTGCGGGCACTTGGCAGGGCGTGGTAGCCATGCAAATGGATACCAAAACTCGAGGACTCTCTTTAGAATTGTTTGAGAAAATTTTAACACAGGCAAAACAGGCCAGAGAATCCATCTTAGAAATTATGCAAGGCGCTAAAGATACCATCGTGCTCAACACACAAGCCCTACCTGCCTATGAGAGTTTTTTCGTACCGCCCAAGAAAATTGCCACCATCATTGGTATGGGGGGCAAGACTATTAAAGAGATCATCGAACGCTTTGGTGTGCTTGTAGATTTAGATAAACTCAGCGGTGCAGTCACTATCACGAGCAATCAAGCCAGTGATGTTTTAGAGGCCAAAAATTATATTTTGGAACTCATTCAGGTCCAACCGTATACTTTGGATGAAGTGCTGGAAGTGGAGGTAAAAAAAGTAGCGGATTTTGGTGTGTTTGTGCGTTTGCCGCGAGGCGGAGATGCGCTTTTGCATAAACATTGTTTAGATAAGCGTGGATTTTGTGTGGAGAGTTTGCAGGAGCACGCGCGTCTGCAATGTAAAATCATTACAATTCACAGCCTTAGCGGTAAAATTGATGTAGATTTGGCTTGAAAATTAAGTTTGAGCATGCCATAATCAGGTTTTGCGCCTAGCAATATTCTAACGATGCGGAGTTGTCTATGAGGTTTTTTGCGCTTTTCTTTCTAGGAATGGTTGGGCTGGCTTTTGGAGCGGACATGAGCGGGTTGGACATGATTAAATCCTACTCCATTGTGGGAGCCGTTGTAGGTTTGGGGATAGCCGCCTGCGGGGGTGCTATAGGTATGGGCAACGCAGCTGCAGCAGCTATCACAGGTACAGCGCGCAATCCTGGTGTGGGCGGAAAACTCTTAACCACCATGTTCATTGCCATGGCGATGATTGAGGCGCAAGTTATCTACACACTGGTTTTTGCGATCATTGCGGTTTATAGCAATCCGTTCTTAGTGTAGTTTATGTGGAGGGGGCTTTGCACTGGTGGTGGAATTGGTAGACACGCCATCTTGAGGGGGTGGTGAGGCAACTCGTGCGAGTTCAACTCTCGCCCAGTGCACCATGATTTATGGGATTTGATAAGCCAAAATGGTGGAATTGGTAGACACGCTAGACTCAAAATCTGGTGAGGGCGACCTCGTGTCGGTTCGAGTCCGACTTTTGGTACCATGCTACTCCTAGGGTAAAATACTGATCCCTGTGAGGTGCACCAGCGGACATTTAAATGCTTGCCTCTCTAACTCGACTAAGTTCAAGATTTATAAGCACTTCGTTCAACTCTAGTCTTCCCAACGCGTTAAGCTCAGATTAATCAAAACTAGATAAACTCTCGGGTCTTTGTATTGAAAATTTTGTGATAAAAGGGGTTTTATGCGTCGTTTTCTGGGAATAATTATGATGGGTGCTTTAGCTTTGGGTGTGGCCCACGCGCACGCGGAGACAGAATACGCCAACATGCAAAATAAAGAGTTTATTAAGTTGGCGGGGACTTTTCATAGTGCAGAGGAAGTGTTGGAGTATCAAGCAGAATTCGATAAACGCCTTAAGGCAATGAAGGGAAAGGCTAGGGCTGATTTTAAAGCACAGGTCAACAAAACCTATAAGGCGAATCTAGCAAAAATGAGTGCTAAAGATTTTGCAGCATTGCGCAAAGAGGTAGCTGAGGCCTTGGAAGAGAATAGAAAAGAGCACAGTCATAAAGAGCTAATGGAGATGGGTTTAGATGTGCAGGTTTGTAAAACGACTAAGCGTGAGCTTTTGTGCCCGCATAAGCACACTAAAAAACATGCAGCTAAACACTCTGGAGAGGGCGAGCATGGACATCATGGGGCAAAGCATGAGAATGGGGAAAAGCATGAGGGTAAACATGAGGAGGGAGCTAAGAAAGGGGGACACAAAGCTCCAGCTTCTAAAGGAGAGCACGAAGAAACCAAGCAAGAAAACACCCACGAGTAATCTTTGGGCCCTTTTGGGGCCAGAGGGCACCACAAAACTTGCTCCGCTTTGTGTCTTCCCCTTGAAGGTTTAGCTTCTAATGGCGGGGCTTCAAGCAGCAATATAAATCTATAAAATCATACGGGTTTTTTGTACATTTGTTTTTGCCACAAAAGCCGCAAAAATTGCACTAACGCTTGCGGACATGTCACCCTCAAAACCAAAGGACAAAACCTTGTATTTTGGCAAGAGTAGACATGGATGAAACAAGAATACAACAAAAATCCCAGTTTCATGGGATTTTATCTGAACGCGCGTAAAACTCCGTCCTTTAAGGCGGAGATGTAAGCGCACTCTAAGAAAAGAAAGGCTAACCTTGCAATAGGTAAGTGAGGTTAGTGAAAGCCTGATGTGG
>NZ_JAERIS010000068.1 GCF_017979425.1 Helicobacter salomonis
TCTTGGTATTTCATTCTTCTTCCACCTTTGCTTGTAGTGGAAAATTAGCAAGTTTAGCCGCATCCATAACTTTTTTTTGTTTTGAAAGAGCTATTTCCTGGGTGTAAATGCCACAAATTCCAGAACCATTGTGATGAATTTCTAACATTGTTTGACTTGCTTTCTCAAGGTTTTGATGAAAAATATTCATCAAAATTTCTATGACAAAATCCATGGTTGTTACATCATCATTTAAG
>NZ_JAERIS010000069.1 GCF_017979425.1 Helicobacter salomonis
GTTTTACAAAAGGGAGATTCTATGAGTAGTTGGGATGTCATGCTGATGCTTGGCGTATCACTATGTATGGGATTTTTAGGCTTAGTTGCTTTTTTATGGGGGCTAAGAAGTGGGCAGTTTGATGAAAAAGAAAAAGGGAAGCAAAACGTGCCATCTGAAAATCTAAGGAGGGTAAAAGACATGTCAAAACAAGCAAAAAAGGATAAAAAAGATGAAAATGTAGGGTCTTTTAAAAG
>NZ_JAERIS010000039.1 GCF_017979425.1 Helicobacter salomonis
TGAAAAAGACACAGCCCCCTGCCCCCTCGCCTGCAGAGCCCCCCGCCACGACCTACTATGTTGCAGTGGATGTACTCAATGTGCGCGCTTTGCCTAGCATTAAAGCTAGAGTAACAGAAAGACTCTTGCGTGGTAGAGAAGTGCATGTGCTAGAGATCAAAAGTGGTTGGGGGCGTGTCAAAAAGGGTTGGGTGTATTTGAAATTGATGAGTACCACGCGTGAGGAGTAGAGAGTTTGGGGTCTTTGGCAATCCTATTGCCCACTCCAAATCACCTGCCTTGCACAACAAGGCTTTTGTAGATTTCGCGCATGCGCTAGGTTTTAGGGGAGAGTATCGCACGATTTGCCTGCAAGAGGGCGCGCAGCTCAAAGCAGAGTTTATCAAATTGGGTTTAAGCGGGGCCAATATCACCGCACCTTTTAAAGAGATCGCTTATGAGTTGAGCGATGTGACTCGTGGCCAAGCCAAGGAGATCAAGGCTGTCAACACTTGGGTGTTAGAGGGGGAGGATTTGGTGGGCTATAATACAGACATAGAGGGGTTTTATGCGCCCCTTGTCCTGTTGCCAGTTCCTATTAAAAATGCATTAGTGATAGGGGCGGGGGGGAGTGCGCGTGCAGTGGTGCACAGCTTGCGCGCGCATGGGGTGCATGTGAGTGTTGCCAATCGCAGTGCGCAGAGATTAAAGGCCTTCCAAGCGCAGGGGTTGGCGTGCTTTCTTAGTGCAGAATTAAAACCAGAACCCTACGATTTAGTCGTCAACACCACCAGCGCTGGGATGGATGGGGTAAGTTTGCCCCTAGAGAGCGCACTACTCCATGCTTTACTTAATCAGGCCAGGATCGCCTACGATCTCATCTACAGCGTTGAAACCCCCTTTTTGCAAATGGCACAGGATTTGGGCGTGCATACCTTGGATGGGAGGGCGATGCTGATCGCGCAAGCAGCCCTGAGTTTTGGTCACTTTTGCGCGGGGCGCGTGCCCTACCTTGAGATTTTCCATAGTATGCAACAGGTTTCGTTCACTTGATGTACCATGGCGAATTTGTCAAGTACTTGGAGCACACAACTCCTAGGGTTGCACTGCTCTATGGCGAATATGTTTTCTACATTGAACACTATGTCCAAAAGATTTTAGATCGTTATGCACATGCCCAGCAACAACGCTTTTACTTTGGGGATTATGATCTCAAAAGTGTTTTAGAGGCTCTGAGTCAGGATTCCCTCTTTGGAGAGGGGGTTGTGGTGTGCTTGAAGTTGGATAAGAAATTGAATGCCAAAGAGTGTCACGCTTTGGTGGAAGCCATCATAGCACATCCTAGAAATGCGCTTATCATCGGATTTTATCCCGCCAAGAATAAGGGCGAATACCCCCAACACTGCAAGCAGTTTGGGGCTCAACTCGTGCATCCCAAACTCAAGGGGCAGATTGCGGAGGTGCGTTTTTTTACTCCCAGCACTTCTGAATTGATCACACTGTTACAGGAGAGAGCGCGCGCGCTGAGATTGCCAATTGACATGCAGGCCTTGTATTTATTGCTTGAGCTGCACAATAACGACTTAGGTATTATTGATCAGGAACTCCAAAAACTTGCCCTATCTGGTCGCCCTATACATGTGCAGGAGGTTCAACAAGAGGTCTATGGAATGGGTGCTGTTGGCACAGAGCAATTATTAGACTCGCTATTTGAGGGAGGAGTGGGGCGTTTTGCGATCTTTACGCGTCTGCAAGCAGAGGGTGTTGATGAGGTGGAGCTGGTACGTGCGTTGGCGCGTTATTTTTACCAACTATTTCTTTTTGCCAGTTATTTGAAAATCCATGGAAGCATTCGACCCAAGGAGATTTTGGGTTTTAACCCACCCCCAGCACTGGCATCGCAATTGAGCAAGCGCGTTGGACAGCTCAAAGCGACGCGCCCTATTTTTGAGCTTCTCAGAGAATGGCATGTGCAGTGCATGCAGGGCAACGCGCAGGCAGGTTGGCATTTCTTAATTAAAGTGCAAGATTACATTGGTTAGAATGCTCGGCCTGAACCTTGCTCTCTTGCATACGCAGGAGGGCGCAATCCAGAAGGAGATTTTTTGAAACATTACGAGACGATGTTCATCCTCAAACCTACGATGGTAGAAGAAGAGATTAAAAGTAAGCTTGCTTTCTACCAAGAGGTGATCTCAAAGCATGAGGGAGTTATAGAGGCAACTCTTGACATGGGAAGTAGGCAGCTAGCTTATGAGATCAAAAAGCAAAGGCGTGGCTATTACTTTGTCATCTACTTTAAGGCGCGCCCAGAGGTGGTCTTGGAACTGGAAAGATTGTATCGTATCAACGAGGATGTTTTGCGCTTCATCATCTTGAGGTATGAGAATAAGAAAGAGCAGAAAGCGTGGCAGACTTTGGTAGATCGGGCCTTGAAAAAACCCGGCTCAGAAATCAAACGCCCACGCCTCAAAGAACACCAGGACGCACAGCCCTCTAGCACACCTCCCACACCCCCTAGAGAGAGCGATGTACAATAGAGTTACGTTGGTAGGGCATCTGACACGCGATGTCGAATTGCGCCATATGCCCAGTGGAAGCGCGGTGGGTAAGGTGGGGATTGCCACTAACCATGTCTTCAAACGACAGGACGGAACCAAGGGGGAGGAGACTTGTTTTGTAGACATCGATCTGTGGGGGCGCACGGCTGAAATCGCTAGCCAATACTTACACAAGGGTTCTAAAGTCCTGATTGAGGGGCGCTTGCGTTTAGAAACTTGGAATGATCAGCATGGCAACAAGAAGAGTAAACACAGCGTTGTGGCCGAGAATTTGGTGATGTTGGATTCCAAACGCGATGCTCAAAGCGGGGGAGGATGGGATCAAGCTGCTCCCTATCAGGCAAAGAGTCTGAGCAACCCTGCACCTAGAAAAGAGCCCCAGAGTGTGCCAGAGATCGATATCAATGATGAAATGCCATTTTAAGAAAGGATGATGATGGAAAAGAAACGCTATTCTAAGCGCTATTGCAAATACACTGAGGCAAAGATCGAGTTCATCGACTACAAGGATTTAGAGCTTCTGCGTTATTCTCTCTCCGAACGCTACAAAATCATGCCTAGGCGTTTGACGGGTAATAGCAAAAAGTGGCAGGAGCGTGTAGAGGTGGCCATCAAGCGCGCGCGCCACATGGCTTTGATTCCCTATGTAGTGGATCGTAAAAAAGTCGTGGAAAATCCTTTCAGGGTTTAGCTCTCTGTGACTTTATGCGTGTAAATTTAGATTCTACAAAAAATAAGGAGTAAGCGATGGTAGGTAAGTTTAAGTGGGTCTTGGTGGCAGGTAGTTTGGTCGTGGCTTTGGGAATTGTCGGATGCGGCGAGCCTAAGTCTGGGGTGAGCAAGGAGAATAAGGAGTACTACAAGCAGACCAAGAGTGCCCCTGATTGGGTTGCTGGCGATCTCAACAATATCAAAGAAGACAAGGTGAAATATTCTGCTGTTTTCTTAGGACGGGGCGAGGAAGATATTGTGGATGGGGATGTGGACTATGCTACTGATTTAGCGGCAACTAAGGCACGCACAAGTCTAGCGACCAATCTCAAATCTGAGCTCATGAAAGATGTGCAAGAACAAGTCAGTCGAACTGGAAAATCCTTGGATAAAAATAGCAGCCGACAAATCAGTGAAAAGGTCGATCGCGTGCTCACAGCGACCAAGCAGTTTGCAAGATGGGTGGGCAAGGATCGCGTGTGGGTCTTAGTCGGACTGGATAAGGGCATCATCGCTAAAGTTAAGTCTGAGCTAGGTTTGCAAGAATAGATGTACAAAGTAGGGGCCTGGGGGGTTCTGGGCGCTTTACTATGGGGTTGTGGGGGTGCGCCCGGCTGGGTAAACCAGTGCGCCAAGCCAGCCAATATCCAGCAGGATAAGGTTGTTGCTTGCGGGGTAGCGGACATTTTGGATGATGATATCGAAAGTGCCACGAGTTTAGCAGGCACCAAGGCGCGTGATAAACTCGCAGATTTTGTATTGCAGACCCACAAACAGGAAAGTGGCGCAAAGAGGGTGCATGTAGAACTTCAGGGCACGGAATTACGGACAAAATGGGTCGCGCCTGATAAAGTATTCGTCTTGGTAGACATGGATGTCCAGATGAGCAAGCAGGCTCAGATCACGGAAGAGAAACCCGCACCCCAGACTTCCCTGCAGGATAAGGCTGTCCCTGAGAACAAAAAACCAACACAAGCAACACAAAAAAATATAAAAAAGGATTGATATGATTACAGGGGCGCGGAAGGGAAGTTTCAATAAATGTCTTTGGGCGTCGTGTGTGGCCGCGGGCCTGGTACTAGCAGGTTGTGGCGGGAATGTGAGCTATATCTCTAAGCAGGATCAGGAGTCTAAGAAGTACGCCACAGCGGGCCTAGATTACCAAGATATTGAAGATGCGGCTAAAACAGCTGTAGCTTCCATGCTGGCCAGCCCTGATGTGCAAGGTCTTAGCAAACCTCACTATGTCATCGCGGTATCCGACGTGCTGAACGATACCATGCAACATTTTGATACTCAACAGCTCACCCAGCTCGTGCTCCAAACTCTCAGGGAACATGTGCCCAGTAAGTTTTATGTGACTAAAGCGATCGCGGGGAGTGGAGGCAGCGAGGATGCGATGATCAAAAAAGCGCGTCAATTGCGCAATGATGAGGAATTCAATCAAGAGACAACGCAAGAAAAGGGCTCGCTCCAAGCTCCAGACCTCTCCTTGAGCGGTAAGGTGATCCAAAGAAATGCACGGGTGAGTTCCAGCAAACAACGCATTGATTATGTCTTTATTCTATCTTTAACGAGTATTAAAAACGGGCTGGAGGTGTGGAGTCGTGAATTTCCCATCTCTAAACTGGGAAGCAATAAATCGGTATCTTGGTAACCTATGTCTTTCTAGTGGAGCTCTTCTAAATTCACTTTGCAGCGCGTGGACGCGCCATTCAGAGAGGATAAGTCTTGCAGGCACCTTGCATTCATGTCGCTATCTTACAGCACGCCTATCAGGGGGATCGTCTAAGTACTTTAGAGCATACAGCACGCATGCTGGAGTGCTCCAAACAATTGCACCCGTCTTTGGACCTAGTGGTTTTGCCTGAATTGCATCCCTATGCGTATTTTTGCCAACACGAAAATCCCAGCTATTTTGCTCTAGCACAGCACTATCCAGAGGATATCCAGTTTTTAAGCCAACTGGCTCAAAAACACCGTGTTGTGATCGTGGGCTCATTATTTGAAAAGCGCATGGAGGGGGTGTTTTCCAACACAGCCGTTGTGTTTGAAAGAAATGGAGACATTGCAGGGATTCAACGCAAAATGCATATTCCCGATGATCCGCGTTTTTATGAGAAATTCTACTTCACGCCCGGAGATGACTTTGCTCCCATCCAAACGAGTGTAGGAAATTTGGGGGTGTTGGTATGTTGGGATCAATGGTACCCTGAAGCCGCGCGGATCATGGCGCTCAAACGGGCCGATATGCTCATTTATCCCAGCGCGATTGGGTGGTTTAACGATTCAAGCGAGAGTGCGCAGGACAAGGCTTTGCAAAGAGAGGCGTGGCGCGGTGTCCAGCGTGGGCACAGCATTGCCAATGTGATCCCTGTGATCACTTCTAATCGTGTAGGACTGGAGTTGGACCCCTCGGGGCACACACAAGGTCTTCAATTCTTCGGCTCAAGTTTTATTTACGGAGCCTTTGGCAAGGAGTTAGCTCTGGGCGGAGAGGAGGAAGAAATTGTTTACGCATGCCTTGATTTGGAGGAAAGTAGAGCAACGCGTTTGATGTGGCCCTTTTTCAGGGATCGCCGTATTGAAGCCTATGGAGCACTTTTAAAACGGGTGGTGGAGTGATGTTGTGGAGTAACCCGGCTGTAGTTTCTGTGGTGGTGATGGTGGCTTTGAGTTTGGCGCGCTTGAACATTTTGCTCGCCATCATTGCGGCCAGCTTGGTGGCTGGAGTGATGGGAGGATTGGGGATAGTGAAGACAACCCAAGTTATGATTGAAGGCATGCATGGCAATTTGGAAACGGCCTTGAGTTATATCCTCTTGGGCGCGCTGGCCGTCATGATTTCGAGCGGAAATCTCATCAAGGTCGTATTACACAAACTAGTTGGAATCATGGATAAAAAAGCCACTATTGTGTGTTTTCTGGTCGCTTTCATCGCCTGCTTTTCCCAAAATCTCATCCCTGTGCACATTGCCTTTATTCCCATTTTGATTCCTCCGCTTTTACATTTGATGAATCGCTTACAGCTAGACAGACGCGCCCTGGCATGTGCCCTAACTTTCGGGTTACAAACACCTTATATGACTATTCCTGCAGGATTTGGGCTTATTTTTCTCAACCTCATCGTGGAAAATCTCAATGCTAATGGCATCTCGACCACTCTCTCCCAGGTCGTAGGAGTGATGTCCATTGCTGGTTTGGCTATGCTAACGGGTCTAGTCGTGGCAGTGTTATTTCTCTATCGAAAACCTCGCATTTACAAGGATAGTCTGGAACTTCAAAGCGAACAAGCTCTCCAGTTGAGTTGGCGCGACTATTTAACTTTATTGGGGATTGTGCTCGCCTTTGTGGTGCAGTTGAGCACGGGGTCCCTGCCTCTAGGGGCTTTCATTGGTCTAATGGTCATGCTGGCTGGGCGTGTGGTTAAGTGGAAGGAAATGGACAAGGTGATTGATGAGGGGGTGAAAATGATGGGATTTGTAGCCTTTGTCATGCTCGTGGCCGCAGGTTTTGGAGAGGTGTTGCAAAAAACCCATGCCATTGCAGATTTAGTGCAAACAACCAGTAGTCTTGTTTCTAATAAGCTAGAAGGTGCATTGCTCATGCTAGGCATTGGGCTTTTTATCACCATTGGGATTGGCACTTCCTTTGGCACTGTGCCCATCATCGCTGCTTTTTACTGCCCATTGTGTGTGGCTTTGGGTTTTAGCACTTCTGCGACTATCCTCCTAGTGGGTATTGCAGCTGCACTAGGCGATGCAGGCTCGCCCGCTTCAGATAGCACCATCGGGCCCACCACGGGGCTCAATGCGGATGGACAACACAGCCATATCTATGATACTTGCTTACCTACCTTTTTAGTTTACAATATTCCCCTGATTGTCTTTGGCACGCTCGGGGCGTTGCTACTCTAGTTTCAGGGGTGTTTAAACTTATGGGGGTATAATAGGGGTTTTTGGGCGGAAGTGGCGAAATTGGTAGACGCACCAGACTTAGGATCTGACGCCGCGAGGCGTGGAGGTTCGATTCCTCTCTTCCGCACCACTCCCTTACTCACTAAAATACTTTACAGCTCCTTCAAAAATAGGCATAGAAAAGTCCCCTTTTACATTTTTATACAGCTGTGCACCCACTCGTTCGCTATGCCCCATTTTGCCAAAGATGCGCCCGCAGGGCGAAGTGATCCCCTCAATGCCACAGAGCGAACCATTGGGGTTAAAGGCTGTGTCTAAACTCACTTGTCCCTCTAAATTGACATATTGCGTGGCGATTTGATCGCGCTGGGCAAGTTCTATGAGAGTTTGTTGTGGGGCAAAAAAACGCCCTTCGCCATGCGAAATGGGCACAGCATAGATCGCCCCTTTTTGCGTGGCACTCAGCCAGGGCGAGGCATTGGAGATCACACGCACATGCACAATTTTACTCTGGTGGCGCAAAATGGCGTTAGGCAAAAGGGTGGGGTGGTGGGGTTTGGAGGGAGTGATGCGCCCAAAGGGGAGCAAACCCAATTTGAGCAAAGCTTGAAACCCATTGCAAATCCCTCCAATGAGTCCATCTCGATTTTCTAAAAATGCATTCAGTACCTCTTGTAACTTCATATTGGAGAAAAAGGCTTTGATCAACTTAGCCGCTCCATCGGGCTCATCAGCCCCGGAGAATCCTCCGGGTAAGAACAAAATCTGGGTGTTTGCAAGGGCTTTTTGCATTTGCGCGATGGCTTGCGCGCTATGGCGGGGAGTGAGATCGTTGATAACTAACATCTGCACCAACGCCCCCGCCCTTTCAAAAGCCCTTTGCGTGTCGTATTCGCAATTCGTGCCCGGAAAAATGGGGATGAGCACGCGGGGCTTGGCGATTTTAACGCGCGCAGGAGGAGAGTTTAGGGGACGCATGGTTTGGGGCAGGGTGCAGGGTGCAGGACCTGAAGCACGCGTGGGGTAGAGGGAATCTAAGGGTTCTCTTTGCAGATCACCAATAGAGATAGTATCTTTGCCCAGTCTAATATGCTCTTGCGCACTGGTGTGTCCTAATTTAAGTCCCTGCTCTAACTCCTGCACACTCTCTAGCACAAAGCCCCCATAACCGGGTGCAAAGAGGGTGTCTAAATGCAAATTCTCCTCTAATTCTACCCCGATGCGATTACCTAAACTCATGTGGATCAACGCTTGGGCCACCCCTTTAGCCCCCAGCGCATAGGCAGAGATCACGCGCTTTTGAGTAATATGCACATGCAAGCTTTCAAACAATGTGTCTAGCTGTGTTGGTAGATCATGCGTGTCTAAAGGAGCTTGAAGGAGATAGATAAAATGCCCGGGGGCTTTGAACTCTGGGCTAATTAAATGGGTGCTCTCTTGGGCACAAAAGGCAAAACTCACAAAGGTGGGGGGCACACTCAAATCCTCAAAACTCCCGCTCATCGAATCCTTGCCCCCAATGCAGGCAATATTAAGGCGTTGTTGGGCTAAGAGCGCGCCTAGTAACACCCCAACGGGTTTGCCCCATTTATGCGCGTCTGCGCCCAAAGACTCAAAATACTCCTGGAAACTCAAATAAATGTCATGGCATTGTGCCCCGCATGCCACTAGTTTACATACACTCTCAATCACGGCCAAGTACCCCCCTTTAATGGGGTCTTGATCACATGTGTAAGGGTCAAATCCAAAAGCCACTAGAGAACAAGTAGAGGTGTCTTCAAAGGGGATTTTATGCGCCATCACTTGGATGGGAGTGGCTTGGTAAATCCCTCCTAAGGGCATGAAAATGCTATTGCCTCCAATGGTGGAGTCAAATTGCTCTATCAAACCCCGTGGAGTGCTCTGATTTAAATCAGTAGCTAAGTGCTTAAAATCTTTTAAAAAATTGTAAGCGCGCTTGGGGGGCTTTGGAAAAGTTGGAATCTGGGCGCGCGCAAAGCGGGATGCGCCGTGGCTGTGGAGTAAAGCCATAGGAATACGCGCCACAAGCTCCTCTTGAAAATACATTTCTAAAGCTTGGCTTGTGGTGATTTGCGCGATGGGCGCACTCAATACCCCCTCACTCTCACAATAGGCTTGAAATGCCTCCAAGTCCTTAGCCTCAATCAGCATAGCCATACGCTCTTGAGATTCGCTCAAAGCCAAATCAAAGGGGCTTAAATTCTCGTATTTAGTGGGCATGGCATCCAAATTGATACGCACCCCACTAGGGGCTAGCTCAGGGATGGCTACACTCACCCCCCCCGCTCCAAAATCATTGCAACGCTTGATGAGCTGGCAAAATTTGGGATTGCGCATAAGTCGCTGAAGTTTGCGCTCCTGAAGGGCATCTCCCTTTTGCACTTGCGCGCCGCAAAGCTCTAAGGACTGGGTGTGGTGGGCTTGTGAAGACCCACTAGCCCCCCCCAAGCCATCACGCCCCGTGCGCCCACCCACTAAGACCACTACATCCCCACTCTTAGGCTCTAAAGAGCGCACATGATCTTGGGGCGCACAGCCCACCACCGCACCTAATTCTAAATGCTTGGCCTTGTAGCCGGGGTGATAGACCTCATGCACCAGCCCAGTAGCCACCCCGATTTGATTCCCATAGGCACTAAATCCCTCAGAGGCCCCTAGCGCAATTTTTCTTTGGGGGAGTTTGCCCGCTCTAGTTTGGGCGATGGGTTCAAGCGGGTTGGCACACCCAGAAATGCGAATCCCCGCATAGACAACCCCGCGCGCAGAGAGGGGGTCGCGAATCGCTCCCCCAATACAAGTAGAGGCCCCCCCGTAAGGTTCGATCTCTGTGGGATGGTTATGGGTTTCGTTCTTAAAAAAGAGGTAGTAGGGTTTTAGGCCCTGAGGGGTGTTGATTGTAATATCCAGCGTGCAGGCATTGTTCTCTGCACCCACTACCCACGCGCGCACCTGATTTTTAGCCTTAAGCGTTTTAGCCATGATCGTGGAGATATCCATTAAGCTAATGGGCTTGGTGTGGTTGAGTTCCTCGCGCATCGTCATGTATTGGGCTAAAATTTCTTGGGCTAGAGGATTTTGTGTGTTGATCTCTAACTCTGTATGAAAGGTGGTGTGGCGGCAGTGATCGGACCAAAAGGTGTCTAAGATTTTGAGTTCCAAGAAGTTCACAGAGGGGAGGTGCTTGGCAATCAGGTCTAAATCCGCACAAGAGAGGGCTAAATGGTGTTTGGCAAGAAAAGCTTCCTTGTTGGAGATAACGCTTAAGTCAAAGATTTCTTGGGCAGGGGGCGAAGGGGTGAGTGTGTACGCTCTTTGCAAAGGCAAAGCCACCTCGTGGTTTTCTAAGGGGTTGGTAAGATAAGCACGCACGCGCTTGAGCTCTTCTGGTTGGAGCTTGCCATAAAGCTTGTAGATCGTGGCGTGCTCGATTAAGGGAGTGGGGGTGCTGGGGTTAAGCATTTGCAAACAGGTCATAGCCGCATGGCTTCTGGGGCAAAATTGCCCCTTGAGGGTTTGGATTGCAAAAGACGCATTACAATCCCCAAGCTCCAAATCCTCCAAGAGATCGTCCACCTGGGGTTCGCTAAAGACAATAGTGCGCACACGCTCCAAGTCCTCAGGGGTCATATCATCTACTAAATAAGCGTTGATAACCACCACGCGCTCTAAACGGGGGAGGTTTAACACCTCGTGCAACTGGGCACAAAGGTGCTGGGCTACAAAGTCAAACCCTGCCTTTTTTTGTACATAGACAATCATACTTGTCCGATATCTTGGCGATAATAGCCATTTTTAAGAGAAATCTTGGCCATGCGCGCGTAGCTCAACGCACGCGCCTCTTGCAGGCTGGGGGCGGTGCTTGTGATGGAGAGCACGCGTCCGCTGGCATTGCACAGCCCCTCTTGGGTGCGCTTGACCCCTGCAAAGCAAATGTCTAAGTCTTGAGGATAGCCCAACGCATACCCGACCCCAAAATCTTGGGGATAGCCCTGTGAGGCCAGCACCACACAGCAGGCATGATCGGGGGCAAAGCGCACTTCTTGCGTGGCGAGCTCTTGTTTGGCGCAGGCTTGCATGATCTCTAGTAGATCGCCTTGGA
>NZ_JAERIS010000040.1 GCF_017979425.1 Helicobacter salomonis
TTACATTTGATAGTGGCTATCATACAAAGTGTTGTACAAGATGATATTGACTAACTAGCCCCATAACTAAAGCTAGGGGGGTTGGGGGGGGTAAGGTCTCTACCATAATGGGGCTGTGCTGAATCGACAAATCTTGTACAATAAATAGTTATATGGAATATTTTTTGCATATTTTTAATCATTAAAAACTTTGAAGGGAGATTTTATGGCCAATTTAGACTGGAATAATGTGGGTTTTGAGTATATCCAAACGGATTTTCGTTTTGTGGCGCATTATAAAGACGGCGCATGGTCGGCAGGTGAGTTGGTCAAAGATAACCATGTTGTGCTCCATGAGGCTTCCCCCGCTCTGCACTATGGTCAGCAATGTTTTGAGGGCTTAAAAGCCTACCGCTGTAAGGACAATTCGATCAATTTGTTCCGCCCAGAGGAGAATGCCAAGCGCCTCCAAAAATCTTGTCAGCGTCTGCTCATGCCCCCCGTTCCTGTAGACTTATTCCTTAAAGCGTGTACTCAGGTAGTTCAATCCAACGAGAAATGGGTGGGCCCCTATGGATCGGGAGCGACACTTTATGTCCGTCCTCTCGTGCTAGGTGTGGGCAAGGGGTTAGGTCTGCAACCTGCGCAAGAATACTTGTTTATCGTCTTTTGTGCGCCTGTAGGGCCTTACTTCAAAGGAGGAATGCGCCCAGCTAATTTCGTTGTGTCCGAGTTCGATCGCGCTGCACCCAGTGGAACAGGGGCAGTTAAAGTGGGGGGGAATTATGCGGGAAGCTTGCTTCCTGCCAAATTAGCTAAGGAGCAGGGCTTTAGCGATTGTGTCTACCTCGACCCAGCTACACGCACCAAGATCGAGGAAGTGGGCGCGGCTAATTTCTTTGCCGTCTCTAAGAAAGGGGTTTTTGTTACCCCCGCTTCCCCCTCCATTCTGCCCAGCATCACACGCATGTCCTTGGTGCACCTAGCCAAAGAACATCTAGGCTTAGAAGTGGTAGAAGGAGATGTCTTCATCAATGCCCTAGAGGAATACAGCGAAGCTGGGGTTTGTGGCACAGCGGCGGTCATCGTTCCTGTAGGGGGTATTTCTTATCAGGGCAAGTTACATGTATTTTATAGCCAAGAACAGGCCGGACCCATCACTAAAAAGCTCTATGAGACCTTGGTAGGCATGCAATTTGGCGACCTGCAAGCACCTCAGGGGTGGATAACTAAAGTTTCTTAATTTTTTTTATGCAAAGGGAGATTTTGTGAAGGATTTCTTGCTCAAGCTTTTGTATGGAATGGCTTTAGCGGTTGTGATCGCCTTAGCTCCCAATGCGATCCTGGGCGCTCTGCTTAAGCCCTATAATCACATCCATGTCATTGCGTTATTTTTAGACGCTTTGGTGATCTTGCAGGCCCTAGTTTCACTCATCACGGGCGTGTTGGTAGGACTTGCTTTTAATTTTAACCCAATGAAATCTGCCATTATTGGTGTAGCGACTTTTATCGCCTCGGGGGTGGTTAAACACGGCGCGCATGGCTTGGTATTGGTGGGCATTGGAGATTTGCTCAATGTGCTCATCATTGCGGCATGCGCGGTGTTGCTCACCAAGTGGCTGGGTGATAAATTTGGATCACTCACCATCATACTCCAACCCATGGTGGTTTCTGCGGGCTGTGGCTGTGTGGGACTCTTGCTTTTGCCCTACACTACTCAGATCACAAAAGAAATTGGGCATGGAATCGTATACTTCACCCAGCTTCACCCTTTGCCTATGAGCGTGCTCATCTCGATCTCTTATGCGATCATTATCATCTCGCCTATTTCTACGGTGGCGGTGAGTCTGATTATCGGAATTAGTGGGTTAGCCTCAGGCGCGGCGAATTTGGGCGTAACTTCCACTACGGCTGTGCTCATTGTGGGCTCTTTATTAGCTAAAAACAAGACAGGGGTGAGTGTAGCAATTTTACTAGGAGGCATGAAGATGATGATTCCCAATCTCTTCAAAGCGCCTATCATGTATGTTTGCATCATCGCTAATGGTGTTGTGGGAGGCTTGATCACCTATTTTTTCCAAATCACTGGTGATGCCAAGAGTGCGGGCTTTGGAATTGTGGGGCTCATTGGACCTATTAAAGCCTATGAAGAAGCCCTATTGCATAACTTAGATCAGCCCTTTGTGCGTGTGATTATTGCTTATGCGCTCCTGCCCTTTGTGGCTGCGTTGATTTTGCATTTTATCTGTTGCAAGCTCTTTAAAGGGTATGGACATCACATCTATCGATTCCAGGCGCATTGATGTTCCAACCATTGCTAGACGCTTATTGTGCGTCTATGCGCATCGATCCACAGACGCACAAACTTCCTTTAGTAGTGGGGTTCTCTCATTGCCCCGAATTTAAAGAGCACGGGTTTGAGCATATTTTGGCGCAGCGCTATACTTTGGAGTACCAAACCTCCCCTTTCAAAGCCTGCGACCTAGTCTTTGGTGCATCATTTCGTCTTGAAGGCTATCACAAGAAAATCTTAGACTTTCCTCAAAAAAGAATCGGCTATACAGGCGAGAATGAGCGCATTAACTTTGATATTTACGACTTTGGCATGGGTTTTGATCACATGCATTTTCATGAGCGCTATTTGCGCGTGCCCCTGTATTACCTGCACTTGTTCAAGCTCTACACCTTGCTAGACACCTATGCAGATCTGCCCTTTAACTTCCCGCAAACACATGGTGTAATTCCCTTTGCGTGTGCCTATGCGCATTTAGATCGATGCGTCAGAGAACAATTAGATTTGAGTGCACGCGGTTTTGCTAGCTTTGTGGCCTCTAATTCCAATGCTCCTGAACGCAACTACTTTTATCAAGAGCTAACAGCGTATCGCCCTATAAGCGGAGGTGGCAAGGTGTATAACACGACGGGGCAACCCGTAGCCAACAAATGGGAATTCCTCAGCCGCTACAAATTCAACCTCTGCTTTGAAAATACCAAGGGTTTAGGCTACACCACAGAAAAGATTGTAGACGCTTATTTTGCTCATACCATCCCTATTTATTGGGGTAATCCTCTCGTAGCACAAGATTTTAATCCTAAGAGTTTTGTCAATGTGCACGACTTTAAAGATTTTCATGAAGCGATGGATTTTGTGCGCTACTTAGACACCCATCCTAATGCCTATTTAGAGATGCTTTATACCCCTCCACTTCATATCAAAGAGGGTAAGGGTACTTTTTGTAATGATTTGAACTTTGCGAAAATTTTAGCTTTCCTGCAAAATGCCATCGCTTGTCCAGAGCTTTACCATGAACATTGCTTCGAGCGCATAACCCATACTTCCATTAGCCGTGCTATCAAAAGCCGTTTGTATGCCCTGAAAGCATATGGACTTAAAGGATTTACCCATTACGATACCAGCGGACTCAAGCGCCCCAAATATCCGCATTAAAGCCTAGATTTTTGCTATAATACCCCCTCATTAGTTTGAAAAAAGGATGTTAATGGGGCAGGATATCTTAGATCAGGTTCACGAAAAAATTGACGATCTATTGATCAAATTCGCACTCCTAGAAGAAGAAAACAAGGATTTACAACTCAAAAATGCGACCCTAGCCACCCAGCATGAGGAAAAGGATCGCCAACTCAACGCTCTCTATGAAGAGATTGCCAGCAAGGACAAGCGTTTACAAGAACTCTATGACAAGATCATGAAAGCTTTTGAAACATGAGTGATAGCCCCTCCTCTCAAACCATCGAAGTGAATATTGGTAATAAGCGTTATAAGATCACTTTAGACGCGCGATTTAGCCAGGAGGCTATCGATGAGATCAAAGACACCTTCCACCTCAAGGAAACTGACCCAATGGACCTTTTCAAGGCCTATATCAACAAGGTGCGCGAGATCTCCGAGCTCAACGCCCAGCTCAAAGAACTTTTAAATAAGATACCCTAGTTACTTCACATTCCCCATATCTGTTACCTTGCCCCACATCAGGCGGTATTTGCGCTTCATGAATTCGATTTCTTCGCGTAGCTTGGTGAGCTCATCTTGCAAGACTTCAATGGTGCGTTTGTCTTCATCGTAGACCTCTTGCATCGAAATCACCGCGTCTTTTAAAAAAACATTTTCGTTTTTATACGCACAAATGGCCTCATCTTTAGCCCCGATTACCTTGTCATGCAGGCTTAAAATAGTGTTAATGGTTTTTTCGACAAAAATAGGATCGAGAGCATTAGCCCCCATATTTTCTAACAAGGCTGGATAACCTGTTTTAGGTACAATATTTTTGCCCATAACACGTTTAGCCAAAACCTGAGTTGCGCTATGCAGATCTATCCAAATGTGCTCTTCATCATGCTTGCTTAAAATGCTTTTATCTTGGATAAGAGCTAAAATACGCTCTTTGGGCAATCTGGAAATCTCCAAGAATTCTTCCAGCTCCATCCAAGTTGCCTCTTGCACCACTTCTTCCATTTCAACCTCCACGCAATGTTTGGATCGCTTTGCTAATGCGATCGATGAGAAAATCTACATCTTCTAAGGTGTGGCTGTAGTGCAAACTCACGCGTAACCAGCCTGGCTTTGTGCCCTTTTCTTGCAACGCGCTAAAGCTACTATCTTGCATATCTAGCAAGTCGTGTCCATAGGGGCCTGCGCACGAACACCCTGCGCGCGTCTCAATCCCAAACCGATGGCTGAGTAAATGCGCCAATGCGTAGCAAGACACTCCACCCGCATTGAATGCAACATTGCCCAATCGTGGAGCATGCACATTGCCATAGATTTGCACGGCGGGAATCTGACTTAAGGCGTGCATAAAAACCTTAGAGAGCATGCTCTCGCGCCGTCTAATGGTGGGCGTGCCGATCTCATCGCGCAATTGTAGAGCTAAAGCCGCTCTAAAGAGCTGTACAAGACCATAGGTGCCCACCTCTTCGCGTACATCTGAGGCTTCGACATACTCCTGTGTGCTGCGACTTACATACTTGACCACCCCACCCCCACTAAAACTAGGAGGTAAGTTTGTATCAATGAGTTGCTTTTTAACCCCCAGGATTCCGCATGTCCCAACTCCTCCTAAGAGTTTGTGGGCTGAGAGAAAAAGGGCATCAAAATCCAAATTTTCCAAGTTATCGTGTGGGCTAAACGCCGCTGCATCAAAAGCCAAACGCGCCTGATAGCGCGCACAGAGTTGAGAAATTTCCCTATAGGGAACGATCATGCCCGTTACATTGGAAGCCACACCTATGGAAACAAGAGGGGTAAAACCATGTGTCTTTTTTCGTGCCTCTTGTAAAGCCACTTCTAGCTTCTCTAGGGAAAAAAGTCCTTGAGGGTCTAACTCCAGACGTACAACCTCACACAATCCCTCGCGCCAAGAGATTTCATTAGAGTGATGCTCATAAGGTCCAATGATCACCTGTGGTAAATCAGCCCCCTTAAGCCCTCCTAGGACTTGGCGACTCTTGGGAGGAATGTAAATGCCTAGAATCTCTTGGAAACGCTTGATAGCATGGCTAGCTCCAAAACCAGCACTCAAGACGATAAAGTCCTCCCCCAAACCCAAACTCTTTTTTAAACGCGCCTTGCTCTCTGTGTACACCTCCTGCATCAAGGAAGCGTGCTTAGACACTTCCGAATGTGCATTGGCATAAAAGGGTAAGAGCTTGAGTACCCGTTTTTCTACAAGGGTGCTAGCCAATCCAGAAGCTGTCCAATCGAAATAGCGCACCCCCTTTTTGAGAATCAAGCTTTCACGCACCTGGGTAAGTTGCTCGATCTTGGATTGTGTTTTAAGCAAGGGTGCAAAAGCCTTGTCCAGAAAGCGCTGCGTGTCTTTTGAACTTAGTGGAGTTTGGGCCATGTGAGCTTTACGCCTCCTAGAATGTGGAAATGCAAATGGGGCACTTCCTGTCCCCCATCAGATCCAATGTTTGTAATCAATCTATAGCCCTTTTGATCGAGACCTAAAACCTTCACCACTTCTAAAATAAAGGCATTGATTTTGGAGGAGAGTTCTGGCGTGATAGCGTTGAAATCTTTCACACCCACTTTAGGAATGACTAGTACATGCACGGGGGCTTTGGGATTAATGTCCTCAAAGGCCAAAAAATCCTGATCTTCTAAAACTTTTTTACAAGGCAATTCTCCAGCTACGATCTTCTCAAAGACATTCTTTTCTGGCATGCAGACCCTTTACGATGATTTGTGGCGTATTATAGCTGAATTTGTTAGTGTTATAGGTTGCTTTAAGAATTAAGATATGGGTGAGCTTGTAGAATTCGATCACCTCCCGCGCGCTAAATCCCACAAGCAACTAAGCTATGGGGATAAGAGGTTAAAGCCAAAGAGTGTCTGAACGCCATAGCCTCACCTTTATCATTCAACACTGCATTTGACATATCCCCATGGTCAGTGATCTGTGATTTAGAAATGCTGCCTGATCTTCATGTGTGCTAGTGTATAATGCAGGTTTTTGTAAGGAGTTTCTTTGTCACTCACGAATCAACAATGCAAGAATTTTTTAAAACGCGTGATTCCTCGATCTTGGCATCAATCCTTAAAACATGCCTATGGTCTTGCACTCTCCTTACCTTCCTTATCTTTTTACTACCACCCCCAAAAGCAAAAAGTTTTTGCCAAAATTACCCCTCTAAAGAATGAAGATTATATCCGTGCTAACCGCCTATGCGGGGGGGGGGGGGAACTATATCCCTTCTTCTAATAGGCATTTACTAATCCCTGACACTCCTGTGCATCAAGGCTATTTTCAAGCAGATCCCAAATCTAGCAATCCCAAAAGCCCACTCAATCCTTGGGCACTTATCCGAGTCAAAAATGAAATCGCCACTTTGGAGACTTGTTTATACTCTATTTTACCCGCCATCCAACGGGGTGTAATCGGCTATAATGATTGCGATGACGGGAGTGCAGAATTGATTTTAGACTTCTGTCAAAAATTTCCCACTTTTGTTCCAGTGGCCTATCCCTATAAAATTACAATTAAAGATCCTCAGGATTTTCATCACCAATTTTACTACTATTGTAACTATGTCCTCTCTTTTATTCCTAAAAACGAATGGATAGTTAAAATTGATGTGGATCACATTTATGATGCTAAAAAGCTTTACAAGAGTTTTTATGGCATTTATTATAAGGACCAGATACTAAGTTATTCTAGAATCCATTTTCTAGTTAAAGATGGGCGAGTTTATGTGCACAATATTTACGATTTTGGATGGCTTGAATCTCATGGAGACCAGAACTTGCACTGCAATCGAAATTGTGAGTTTAGAGTGTGGAATATAGATAGTGCATGTGCTGAAAAACAGAACTTTAAGAATAAAATTTTTGTTGGGGATTCAGAGCTCACTCAATGGCACTTCCCTTTTATCAAAAAAGCTCGTATTCATATGGTTGATAGCCTAGAGTGGATCACCCTAGAGGAATTCAAAATCCACCACGCCAAGCTATTAGGCAACAAAATCGATCCAGACATGCTTGATGAAAAACGCATCTTAGAAATCTATGCCCAGTTCAAACAGGTTTAGTTACGAGAGTATTGTTTGCACAGCGCATCCAAGATCGCATGGATGAGTTTGGGGGTATTGTCCTCACCATGGGTTTTGGAGTGCTGACAACATCAGATGTTAAGTATTTGTACACAACACACAGATATCTCGCATGATTCCTTCATAATTTAGACTTTGCGCCGATCATGAGGGCTTACGGACGATTGTGAACTTTTGCATTAGGATGTAAATATCTTGGGCTCTAGGGATGTCTATGAATACTTTGGAAGCGGTGTTATGGGGCGTGTTGCTGTGCACGGGTGTGTTATGGTTAGGGGTTTTAGCCATGGTGCTAAGGACGAGTGGAAGAGGTGACTTTAGAGCCTTACAGTGGATGGCATTTTGGGGTTTCTATGCGCAGGTGCTGTGTGCAAGCTGTGGAATTGTGATCGACTTGTGTTGTATGTTTTTTGGACATGCATACCCCAAGCTTTGGCCCTTTATGGAATTGCTAGGATTGCTAGGAGTGGGGATGATTGGATGTTGGCTGTTTTGGCATGGAAGGGTGGAGAGAGACTAGAATCGAGCTTGGAAGGGGCTTGCTTGAGAATGAACTTCACGCTGCTATTGGAACAACCAGCGTGCTTTTGAAGCGTTTGCATTAAGGAGAGAAAAGGTGTTTGAGGCATTTCGTCGATTGCTTAGAGGAATAAAGAAACAAGTTGGGCGCACATTAGATCGATATTTGGAGTCAAGATTGGGCACTTCAATTAGGGAAGAGCTTTCAAGGATAAGGGTGGAACAAACAAGGATAAGGGTGGAACAAATGAAACAGTCTAAAGACAAGATTTTCATGTTCAATATACCTAACCTGCATATTTTTCATCATAAATATCCAAATGTTCAAGAAATTACCATGTATCTACCCAATGTTTCAATCGATCTTATTCAAACTTATATAGTCATGAATGATGATTTTTTCGATATTGACACCATACAGCAAGCAGACAAGTACTTTAAAGATGAAGCTAATATTTTGGATATAGGCTCAAATATTGGCAATAACGCTCTCTATTACGCCCTTGTGCGAAAGGCAAAAAAAGTCTATGCCTTTGAGCCATTAAAAGAAACTTATGAGACCTTATGCAAAAACATTGAGCTTAATTCCCTGCAAGATGTGATTATCCCGCACAATACCGCATTGGGAGAGCAAATAGGTAGAGCAAGCATAAAGAATTTTTCTGCTGTCAATATAGGCGGGACTAATCTGAAAAATGATGTAGATGGAAATTTATCTGTTATGAGTTTGGATGAATTGCAAAAAGAAGGTAGATTTGCAGACAAGATTGATTTTGTAAAAATTGATGTAGAAGGCTTTGAGAGTCATGTGCTGCGGGGGGGGGGGTGTTCTTAGAACACCATAGTCCTGCTATACAAATAGAGATTTTTGATAAAAAATACAGTGGAGTGAGCGATATTTTGCGTTCCTATGGTTATAAAATGGTCGAAAAAATAGGCAGTGCGGATTATGTATTTTTAAAAAAATGAATATTGGAGATGTTTTCTCTACTCTGGGGGATTTTGCTTCTACTAGGGGTTGTGTGTTTGGAGATTGCAGTCTTGTACAAGGCGAGAGCATCAATGTACTTTAACTAGTGTGCGTGGTGACATGCATTCTGAGCCAGCATAACTACCACCATTTGATAGTGAGCATTCGCAAGCTCACTTGTAAGGTTTTAGGTGTCAGTATCCAAACTTTGAGAAACTGGGAGAAAAGAGGCTTACTAAAACCCGACAACTATACAAAAGGTGGGGAGCGTAGATACAAGCTAGAGAGTCTTAAAAACATTAACAAGAATATCGTTTTTCATAACGATAACCGCAAAACCATCGCTTATGCCCGTGTTTCTAGCGCTGACCAAAAAGAGGATTTAATCGCTCAAGTGCAGGTTTTTAAGTTACATTGCTCTAAACTAGGCTTTAATTATGAGATAATACAAGACTTGGGCTCGGATATGAATTACTACAAAAAAGGTTTAATTAAACTTCTTAATCTCATCCTAGAAAGTCAAGTAAAAAGACTCGTGATCACCCATAAAGACTGCCTATTACACTTTGGTACAGAGCTGGTATTTGCCATTTGCAAGGCTAAATAAAGAAGTAGAAGCAATTTTTATCAATCAAGGCGATGAAAATATCAATTTAGCCAAGATTAAATTGCTTCTGCAAAATATCTCGTTCTTTTTCAAGCTTAGCTCTTTGCTCTCAAACTTTATTGAGCATCTTTTGTAAGTCGCGTTCACTCTTTACTCCCTTCTCTCGTTCAGATATCGCCTCAGTACTCGCTGTATTATTGTTCACATTGCCTTCCTGAAAACTATCACTACTAGTGCCAACAACATTATCTGATTGTGTGGCCATTGATCAATCCTTCAAACAAGATAAGATTATACAATAGCAATAGAGCCTTATATCCCCCCGCTAGGGGGGGTAAACTAACCAAACGAGCTTGCGAGTGGTTTGCACTAGCAAATGGTTAATTTACAAGCTAACCATTACCTTTCAGGTATCGTTGCGCAAGCTCACTATGGTTAGTTTGTCCTGCGGGGCTATAATCCTGCGAGCTCAATCAAGGTAGCTATGACTTCGGCTAGGGTGTCTAAAATGGATAAAATATAGTCCCAAATTTCAGAATACATTCGGTGAATGTAGCAGATAATTTGATTTTTTTATTGAAAACTTGTGTGTTTCCTTTGACATTCTAAAGAACGATTTATATAGCTAGGCGTATAATCTGGAGATTGTTGTTTTAACTAGCCACACATAGCCGTTCACCGCCGACTCGTGTTGATCTAGCCAAGACCATTCAACCATCACAAATCTACCTCTCAAAAACTTACGCGCGCCTCCCTTGATATGCTATGAAGTGACCAACGCTACTAGGCGCGCAATTCGATATCGTTACTTTGTTAGCGTGCAATTAAGTACCCTTTAGGTATCGCTCACAAGCTCGCTATGCATAATTTGTCGCTCAAGTGTCGCGATGGGCTAAAGAAGAGTTTTTCCATGTGTGATGATTGTTAGCATAGATATGCTTTTATGCCTCATACTTCTTAAACCAGTTCTTAAAGTGCTTCATGCTTTTAAAGTTAAAGGGTTCTAAA
>NZ_JAERIS010000070.1 GCF_017979425.1 Helicobacter salomonis
CTTCAATATCGCTTTCACTCGCTACACTTTCATTATCATCGCCAACAATATAAGAGGCAGAGCTAACCCGTTTAGAATCCTCAATATTGCCCTCAAATAAAGAATTCATATACTGGGTGAGCGCGCGCATGACATTAATAACCCGCTCGATCTTTTGGCGGTGAATATCTTGATACTGCATAATATCCATAGCCTGCATAGAAGAATCCAAACACCCTTCAGCTTTTTCT
>NZ_JAERIS010000041.1 GCF_017979425.1 Helicobacter salomonis
GTGTATCTTAATTCTAAGGACAAACTCCAAAGCTTTAAGTCTGACAATGCGATCTGTTTGGCATTGCAAAAACACTTGGCAAAGGAATAAAAATGATTCGTCTATTTCTCTTAGCCCTCTTGTTCTTAAACCTGCAGGCTAAAGACCATGCACCGACTATCGTTGTCCAAATAGACGACCCCCAAGAATCTCAAAACACCCCATTTTTCAAGGCGGCAAAGAGCCTCTATGATTCGCTCGTAAATGCCCACAATAGCGCCTTAAAAGTGGCTCTTAAGGCAGAATGCGTGCCTAGCCAAATGGACCAATCGGCGATGACCCCACAGGTCGTGGCACGGCGTTACAAAACATGGATGAATCTAGCTATCCAAATGGTAGACCATGTGCCCTTTATGCAACGCCTAAAACATCTCCCGCTTTACCCGCAAATTAGAGGCTTTGAGGCTTTGCACGCCTTTGGCTTGGTGCGGGCTAAGATTCCTGAAGTGGGTTGCGATCAAGCCCTCTACGAAGGCGCTCCACCCATAAAGCCCCTTGAAGCCCAAAAACTCTTCAACACCCTGCAACACAATTTTAAGTTTTACTACACCCTGCTACTCAATCTCTCCAAACAGGGCTTGTCCCTAGAAACTTTCTTAAAGCAATTGACTTGGTCGCACTTTTCCTATTACCAAGGCACCCTCGTTGATAATCTCAACTTTACCTCCAAGGACTCGAATGCCAAATACAAAGAGCTAGAAAACATGTTAGCCAAGGACTCCTCGCCTACGATCGCCCGCATTAACACCATTAAGGCGGGTTTGGATAATTTCTTATTTGACTCCGATTATGGCATTGCCTATGAAGAAGAACGCGCCTACTACAAACAGCTCCAAACAACTTTGGGCGTGAGCTTTTATGACATGCAACTTTTGAAAGATTATTATGCTTACCGCTTTGGCATATGGCTAAAAGGTGTGCGTCAGCTTAGCCCCTCTCAACCCCCCGCCCCTTTGGATCGCGTGGGTTTCTATGCATGTCTTAAGGACTCTAAAACAGACACCCTAGCATGCCAAGCTTTATTGAAGAATCCCGGCATGGATTTTTACAATTACTTCCGGCGTGTCCGCCTCATCACCTTTGGCGATGAGCCCTGCCTCTATCTCACCCCCCAAAACACGATCCAAACCTTCCCCTCCAAAGACCCCCTTTGTCAGAGCCTACAGGCAAACCCGCCTCAAATGGGTATGGTTGTGCCAACTCGCATGATTCAAGTCTTCCAAAACGCCCAAGATGCCTTGATCCACATGATCAATAAAGCCCCCCACGGCCTCAAACCCTTTAACGCCAGCCTGCAAGCCATTTTGCAAGCCACACCCCTAGCGACCCTAAAAGGCGAGTGGCACCATGTGCTAGATTACGAACGCCTGCACCTTTTCACCATGCTAAGGGGGTCGTTGGACTCTATGAGCTTTAACTCAAGGCTCTACTATCCCGACTTCGTTTCTGCCCCTATGTTGGCGTATAATTACCTCCACAGAATTAACTTTTTCTACACCCCCTTAATTAAAGCCGTCCAACTTGGCTTAGACCTAAATGAGTATTTTAAAAATCTCCAACAATCCGCCCCACACAACACCTACCCATGCAAAAAAAACGATTCTTGCACACGCCCTAAGAATACCCCCAAGAGCCCATGGCTTGAAGATTTTAGAAGTGCCAAGGCGGGGAGTTACTTTGTGATGCGCTATGAGCCTAATTTCTCCCACGAAGATTTTATCGCGATCCAATGGACTCTATCCCTATGGGCGCCGGTATGGGATGAAAAGCGGGGGTATTTATTTTATGGGGATTTAGCCAAATGGTGGACTCCTAAAGAGGCCCTGCTATGGGATTTGCACTACAAAAACCGCATTGAGGCGTTTTTTACCAACCACGACATTTACACAGACACGCTATTACACCCCGAAAAAGTCTCTGCCGATCGCTTGCGCACACACCCCACCGCCTGCTTACAACCCCAGTATTTAAACAAGGTCGCTAACGCCGCCTGCTTGCAAGCTTTTAAAGAACATAGCTACGATCCCAAGCCCTTGCAAAAATACCTAAAATCCTTGCGTTTAGTGTCTATTGACAACGCGCCCTGTGTGTATCTTAACGCCAGCGACAAACTCCAGCTTTTTAAATCCAGCAATGCCCTATGTCTGGCCTTGCAAACTAACCTCAAAAAGGAATACAAATGATCCGTCTTTTGCTCTTAGCTCTCTTGGTCTTAAACCTACAGGCAAAAGATAAGGTCTTGACCATCGCGATTCCCATGGAAAAAACCAAGGTATCTCAAAACGCCCCCTTTTTCAAGGCATTTAAAGCCCTCCATGACTACATGGATAAAGCAAATGAAGTCGCTGTGGGCGACTATGAAGAAGATGAGAGGTGGGACTACATGAACATTGCGTGGGACATTTCAGGGTACATTGAAGGCGTGATCCCCCTAGCCCAAACAGCGGTCCAACAAATGCCCTTAATCCAAGAGTTTAAGCCCAAGAATAAAGCAGAAACGCAGTTTTTGGCGCATTTAAAACAACGGGAGATGTTGCGCGCGCTAGATAGTATCGGTCTGTATCAACCTAGTGCCAATCAGCCTAAAAGTGCCGCGCTAGCCCAAGCCTTCTTAGACACCGCCAATTTCCTCTATGCCCCGCTTTTCAACGCCCACAAGCTAGGATTAGATGTCATCGCTTACATTAAAGAACTCCAGCATATATTGGTCGATGAAAAGAAGTGCCACCCCGCCCCCTTTGCCCCTAACAATTATTGCAATGATAAAAAAACCTGTGCGGGCTGTGTTTATGACATCATTGCAACAGCCTATGATGAAGACATTTCTAAGGATAAATTCTTAGAACAACTGCATACAGACATCGAAAACATGGCGGATTCTTATGGGTTTTTCCAACAAAAGATCCATTCGCGCAATTTATGGGAACGCTTAACGATCCTCAACATCTTTGGCGATGATGAAGATAAATATTTTGTTGCCAACGATGGCAAACGAGAAGAGATGCCGCCCTCTTATTATGCAGATGATGATTCCTATGCAGATATGTTGGGCAAACACCAAAAACGCATAGACCCCAACCACCTCTCTACCCTCTATCTAGCCCGTCTCCTAGCCCTAAGCTACAACGCCCCCTTTTACGCCCACCTCAAAGACAACCCCATAACTATTCTAAAAGACCACCCCACCATGTGCCTAAGTCCCAAGTATTTAAGCGCAAAGTCCCAGCAAACCTGCCTACAACTCTTTAAAACCCAAACTTACAACACTAGGGACATTCAAGAGCAATTACAACTCGTGCGTTTGATTTCTATTGATGATGCCCCTTGTGTGTATTTAGACCCTAAGGATAAGCTACAAATTTTTAAGTCTAGTAATGCGCTATGTTTGGCGTTGCAAAAATCAGATTTTGGAGGACATCTATGAAAAGACGCTTGTTTTTTGTCGTTTGCTTTTTAAGCGCGTGGGTTTGTAGTTTGGACGCATTCCCCAACTATCCTTGTGATAGTGCAAGTGTCAATAAAATATTCAATGGCGCGCTTAAAGAGCACATTGAACAAGAACAGATAGCGCGCGCTCACATTCTTTTTGACACGCACCTAAGTCCTGAGCAAATCCAAGAACGCCTAAAAATCTTTGATCGGGAGCAATTTTCAAAGTTTTTAGCAATCGCCCGCCCTCTTATTGATTCTTTGAGTCTCTTTAAAAAAGCACCCCCCTCGCCCTTTTTAACCTCTTTTAAAAACTTCAGCGTGCTGGTGCTTTATGTAACGGCTTATAGCATGTTTCCTCAATATAGCGACTTCACAACGCGCGATTGTGGTGATTTTCCTAGCGCCCTTAAACTTCTCTATACCTCTTTTGAGCGCGCCCACAAACTGGGCTTAGATCCCTTAAGCTACACAAAAGCCTTCCCCACACTCCACCCTTGCGCGCACACCCCTTGTAGCTACTTGGGCGATTTAACCAATAGCGCAGATCCTTTTACAAACCTTTGGAACACGCACTTTGCCGATGAGCCCACCGAGATCGATACGATTGACGCCCCCGACATAAACACTTTGTGGGGCAATATACGCTATGCATGGCTACTCATCCAGCTCTACCAAACCCCACCCCTCCTAGAAACTCTGCTAAACGATCCCCACTTAAAAGCCCTCAAAAATGCAGGCATCTTTACGGGTCTGTGGTGGTTACACCATATCCAATTCTATATCTCTGCACTCTTTAATGAAAAGTATCCTAACTTCAGAACTTCATCTGATTTAAGCCCCCAACAGATCATTTTAAAACATCCCCAACTCTGTTTATACCCCCAATACCTCACCGACAAGTCCGAGGACCTCTGTTTAAAGAATTTAAAAAACCCTTCTAAGAGCACTTTAGAGAGCTGGCAAACCTACCTCAAAACCGCCCGTCTTGTTAATATCGATGACACCCCCTGCATGTATCTAAACCCTCAAGGTAAAATCCAAACTTTCAAGTCCGACAATGCGATCTGTTTGGCGTTGCAAAGAATGAAATTTTTGTGGTGATAAAAACTCTTTTGGGGCTAAAAAGATTATCTATTTTTCAAAGAGAGTTGATGTTCTAATGCTTCAGCTTCCTCACAATCTACTTGGTCTTCACCTTTTTTACAAGCCTTTTGGTAGTATTCTAGAGCCTTGTTAGTGTCTTGTTTCTGATTGTATAAATCCCCCAAACCCGAATAACCATCAGGATCGCCTAAGTCAATTGCTTTTTGGTAATAGGCAGCGGCTTTAGTGTAGTTTGTAGAAACATACATTCCATAGAGATACATGCTTCCCAAAACCAAATAACCCTTGCTGTATCCTAGATCGCCTGCTTTTTGAAAGCATTCTAAGATTTTAGAAGTGTCTGTGCGAACCTCTTCATAACGATACATCCATCCCAAAAGAAAATAAGCCTCCCCGTTCCCCATATCCCCTGCTTTTTCAAGGTATGTTATGGCTTTGGAATAATCTATACCAATCCTTGTAGACTTGCTATATAAATACCCTAGACCCACATAACCCCTAGAATCTCCCATATTCGCTAGTTTTTGATAATATTTCAACGCTAACTAATTAAAACTGGCCTAAGTAGGCTTTTGATTATATTGGTCATTTTTATTTCTTGACTCATTGCCTTTAGTGAAAAAGGCATGCTAAAGTAAAACAGCTTTGAAATCTTTAATGCTAAATCAAGCCTTTAGTGTCAAACACTATATTGTGGGGCTTAGACTTGTAGAAACCAGCGGGTATTGCAATATAATTTAGCATGTGTTGGGCTTGCTCATTATGGAGCATCCTTTCAAACTGACATCGTTTCGTTGTTAGGAGCATAAAATGAAAAATACAACATTGTTTTGCTTGGAGTTGGTGCTCATGCCCTTTGTTACTTTTGCATCGTGCATTTTCTTTTATGCGCTGGTTTTTTGTATTGCTCTTGATCTTAACCTCGCCATTATAGCTTCACTGATCTTAGGGGTTTTTTCTTTTTACCCAATTTTTAAGATTTACGAACATAATGTGTCTAGCAAAGTTTGGGCGCGGCGTTGTGCTATTAGCGGGGTTTTTAATGCTCTAGCTGTGGTGGTGTGGTATGCATTATTTATTTAAGTCTTGCATTCTATACCCTAGTAAGGATAAATGTTGAAAATTTTTTTCTTGTTCTTGGGGTTAGTGTTGATATCTCTCATCATTTTGTTTGTGTATGATAGGTTGGGTTTGGAGCGATTGTGTTTGGAGCGTTATAGTTCAAACTCAGCAAGGATTTTAATGGACGACAAGCTGTTTGGTAAACAAGCTTTGCATGCCGCCAATATTTTTTCGTTTGCCTGGATCGTGTTTTACATCGTTTTTATTCACGATGGTTTGCGCGCACGATGGATTGATGTATTTCCTTTCGTAATGTGCCTTGAGATGGGTGCTATCATTTTAGCGTTATGTCCTAACAAACACATCTCTTTAGGACTCATTGCTTTAGGATTTGTGCTGTGTTACTATGGCTCTCCCCCTCCCCCAAGATATATGGGAGCAATCACATTTAGTGTAGGAGCTCTCATCTTTTGGGCATATATTGGCGATAAAAAATGGTGGCTCTTTTTCATTCCGCCTTCAATCGCTATCATCATGTTAACCACGCTAATCTACTGTGGCGTTATACTTTTTTGCGTGTTTTGCACTTATCCCATTAAAAACGCACATTGGCTTGTGCGCTGTTCCATAGCTATAGCTATTTTATCGTGTCTCTTTCCCATAATGATGATTGTAAATTAACCATTAGTTGCACGCCTAGTGGCATGGGTTGCTCCGTAGCACAATGGGGGAGGCGCGCAAAAAATCTTATTCTAGATTCGCCAAGGATTCTAATGGACAAATTATTTATTATTAAACAAGCTCTGCATGTTGCCAATACATTTGTGTTCTTTTCTATTGTCAGCGACATGATGACCCCTAACCACCCTCATGGGATAGGAGCTGGAATAGCAGACATGCTATTTGGCTTGTATGCCTACCTAGGCGCTCTTATTCTGGTGTTATGCCCTAAAAAACGCATTTCTCTAGGAATCATCGCTCTAGGATTTGTGCTGTGTTACTATACAGATAAGCCTCCCATGAAGTATATGGGATACATCACATCGAGTGTAGGGGCTCTTATTTTTTGGGCATATTTTGGGGATAAAAAATGGTGGCTTTTCCCCATTCCGTTTTTAATCAACATTGTTTTTTCCTCATCCGGGTGGCTTAAATGCTGTTCAGTATCAGAGACACTGGTAATGTATGTCCTCCTGTTTTTGCCCGTGCTCTGCACATATCTCATTAGAAACGCCCATTGGTATTTGAGGTTCTTGGGCGCTCTGGTTGCTACATGGTTTTTTTTGTATATATTAATTGTTTTCAAACCTTTAAAGTATTTAGGGCCATATATTGGGACTTAAGTTTGCGTTCTCTATTTTGCTCCATGCCTGCTTTCTGTGCTCATGCCCGTTTTAATTCATAAATCTTAGTGTTGTAGATAGTGATGTTAGAGATGCAGACATTTTTTAGGGAAAAATTGCAGATGAAGTTAAAAAGCTTTGGTGTGCAGGGTAGTGTGCATGGATGTTAAAACATTTTTCTTAGGGCTGGTCTTAGTACCCATGCCCTTTATCACTTTATTTATGTGCGGTGTGGTGGGCGCGTGGCTGGCTAAGGATTGCCATTCGCATTTAGCAGTGTTTAGTGAAGTAATTTTAGGCCTTTTGTCCTTTCTGCCTATTGTGCAGATTTACGAATACACGAGTTGGTCCTTTAGTTGCGCACTGAGTGGGTTTTTTAATGGTTTGGTGGTGGCAGGTGAGTTTTACATGGGGCTGGGGATTTTAAGCCCGTCTTGTTAGAGCTAATAAGGAGATTTCTTGGATCAAAGTGATCGACGATTTGGTTTGGTGTTAGGGGGATTATTCTTGTGTGGGGTTTTGGTGTGGTGTGTTTTACACTTTTTTGGAGGGGAGACAACAGATCCATATTCCTCTTCCTACTATTCTATGGCCAAAGAGGCTTACAAGAACAAAGACTATGCCAAAGCCTTCCAATACTTCCAAAAAGCACTGGAGATGGGAGATAGCGCTGCTTATTATGGCTTGGGACACATGTATCAATACGGAAAGGGTGTTCCTCAAGATTATGAAAAATCTATACAGAACTTTCAAAACTATGTTAGAGCTCTGCTACACTTTCAAAGAGCTTGCGACATGGGAGTAAAGACAAGCTGTGCTACAGCTAAGAGACTAAGAATAATAGATGATGAACTAGAAAGGATTGAACGCCCCAATTGGCCAAGATAAAAATACATCTCAGAACAAGAGAAAATGTGTGCGTTTGGGAATAATGATACTGTGTGGCATTTCTAAAACTTTAGAAAGGAGTTTTTAAGATGTATTTAGGTTTAGCGGCCTTATTGCTTGTGGGCTTAATGCACGCATCGCCTGCCAAATGGCTTTCACAAATGGAGGTTTTGCAGGCTAAGGTGTTGGAGAGTTACGCTATTTCTAGTGATGTGCGCTCTAGGCACGGATCACGGAGATTAGAGCAAGAGCCTTTAAAAAGCTCTTTAGAGCAAAAAGCCCAAGAAATCCGCGCTCTAGCCCAAAATTTCATCCAAGAAATGCCCCTTTTAAGGCTTTGAAACCTAATAAAACCCTCAAGATTTTAAGCCAAGCCCAGCTTTTAGAGTTGCTTGATAGCTCTATGCCAAAAGCCAGAAACAAGGCGGGTAAATACCAAGCCCTCAATAGTCCCCAAGCTAATCTAGCCTTGTTTTTGTCCCTGCTAGAAATCTATAAGCCCTTAGTGGCGTTGCAAGAACAAGGCGTGCATGTTTTAGAGGATTGGCAACATTTACCCCAAAAGCCCAAACCCCAAGATGATTTAGTTATGGAGCTTGCCTTTAAAGTCAATATACTCAAAAACTTAGGCAAGCAAACCATAAAAGTGCCCCAATCTACAATCATGGCTTACACACTCAGCTCAGAGTTATGGAGCGTGCCTAATAAATTGCAAACATACGCCCCCCACGATCCCAAACTAGACACTTCTTTAAAGCAGGTCCTAGCTTACCAGTTATCCCGATCTTGGAGCGATATTCAAGATTGGGGCTTTTACATTGATCAAGTCTTTGATGTGGATCGAGCAAAAACACCTAAAAAACCCTTAAAATTATCTGCCATTGTGCAAAGACCTAGTGTGTGCTTGCTAGGCACACTCCTAGACCCTTTGTCCCAACAAACCTGTCTTAATGCGCTTAAAAAGCCTCCAGCCAATCTCTATCGCAATCTAAAAAACTATTTGGTAACTCAACGCCTTTTAAATGTGGAGAATACTCCTTGTGTATATCTAAATCCGCAGAATAAACTCCAAACTTTTAAGTCTAGTAATGCAATCTGTTTGGCGTTGCAAAAGCACTTGACAGAGGAGTGTGAACCACCCACCAAAGACGACTGGGCTTCTTGTTTCAACAATCCATAACTAGCTATATCCAGTATGTAGCCATA
>NZ_JAERIS010000071.1 GCF_017979425.1 Helicobacter salomonis
TAGGGTATAGAATGCAAGACTTAAATAAATAATGCATACCACACCACCACAGCTAGAGCATTAAAAACCCCGCTAATGACACAACGCCACGCCCAAACTTCGCTAGGCGCATTGCGCTTGTAAATCTTAAAAATGGGATAAAAGGACAAGCCCCCTAAGATCAGTGAAGCTATAATGGCGAGGTTAAGATCAAGAGCAATACAAAAAACCAGCGCATAAAAGAAAATG
>NZ_JAERIS010000072.1 GCF_017979425.1 Helicobacter salomonis
ACCAAGAATACAGCAGAAATCCCAGCCTTGTAGAATTTTGCAGGGTTTTGTAGGATTTTATAGGTCTGTAAGAACGGACACTTTGACGCTTAGCGCAACTGCTGGGTAAGAGCAATGATAAGCGCTAGGACTATTAGCAACTTGTGCATGTGGTTACCTCCTTTCTGGGGGCAACCCACACCCCCTGACCTCTTACACAGACAAGCTGCAGTGCACCATGCCT
>NZ_JAERIS010000042.1 GCF_017979425.1 Helicobacter salomonis
CCACTACTAATAGAGCGTTTGGCTTGTTTGGTTGATAAGGTATCACCGCCTTGTTGAGTGTAATCAAAGCTTTGTAGGAACTGGAACGTAGGTTATTGACAAAAGCGAAGCTTTTTAAGCCTTGTTGTTGCTTTTTTAAAGCAAGAATGCTACTCTAGTGCTTTTGGTTTAAAGTTTGCACTTAGGGTTTAAATCTTCTTAGCCTATTAGCCTAGAGTTTGCTTGTGTGGCTTGGGGGTTTTAAGCTGAAGCCTTGCGGGTTACCTTAGTTTGGCTTGCGTTAAGCTAGCCTAGCATGTGGGCTTAGACGAGGTTGCCAAGCTTAGGATTTCGACCTCTGAGTGCTTTAGCTTGCTTGCTAAGTTTGGCTTTAAGCTCAGGCAAGAGACTTTAAAGTCTCTTGCTTTATGAGAGCCAAAGACAAGCCAACCCCCTAAAGCGTTGCTAAAGCTCTTAGTAATCCTTTATGTGCAAGCTCAAGGCTTTAACAAGTCACAAAGCTTTTTAAAAAGCTTTGTGAAAGCTTTGCTTTTCCCCGTGTCCCTAGTGGAGAGGAAATACCCAGCCCCATCCCGAACCTGGAAGTCAAGCTCTCTAACGCCGATGATACTGCCCTTTGCAAGGGTGGGAAAGTAGGGTGATGCGGGGATGATCTCCTATCATATTTTTCTAAAATAAGTGGTCTCCATGAAAAGAATTATCATTAACGTGCACCCTTTAATGGGGAAATGGACGGGCGTTGAAGTGTATATTTTGGCTTTGATCCAAACTTTAGAAAAGCATTTTGCGCACCAAGAAGTAGAAATCGTGCTATTTGCCTACGATAAACTTTATTCTAGTCTTGAGGAATTATTGAAATCCCGTTCTCTCTCTCTCTCTCTCTCTCTGATAATCCACAACCACTAAAACCACACCCTAAAACTTTTCTCCAACGCCTTAAAAACATCACCCCAAGTAAAATCTATCGTTATTTTAAAACCAAAACAGGACACTTTTTAGCACATTGCACCACCTTTGGCTTGCTCGGAGATTTTATTTTGTTCGTCAAATACCGCTTTTTGTGGAATCGTAACAAGACTTTAAGGGGCAAATCCTTTGACCTATGCATTGAGGCAGGGTGGCCTATCTACTACATCCATCCCGTTAATGCCAAGAAAACCTTAGTTTGTATCCATGATTTGCCCCTGTGTGATCCTCAAAGTTGGTTTCTATCAAAAGAAAGCATAGCCCTTTGGAAGCACTACATTTATCCTAAAATGGCGATTTGCACGCAAGCCATTTGTTTTTGTGAATATGTCAAATCTGATATTCTCAAAACTTTTCACTTTTCCTCTGAGTGTGTGCATGTGATTTATCACGGGTTACGCACATACCGCGTTGAAGCTTGTGAGAGTTTGCCCCCCAACTTAGGGGAGTTTATTTTAGCAGTCGGGCAAGCCAAGCGCAAAAATATTTTGCGCTTAATTGAAGCCTTTAAACTTTTGCCCCAAGAGTTACAAGGGCGTTTTAAAATCGTTTTAACAGGCACACACAACGATTTAAGCGAGTCTGAAAGATGGTATAGCCAACAAGACTTTATCGTCAACTTGGGCTATGTGTCCGATGCCCTGTTGCAAACTCTATACGCCAACGCCCGCTTGTTGTGGTGGGGAAGTTTGGCCGAGGGCTTTGGTTTGCCAATGGTGGAGGCGATGCGCGCCTCTTGTGTCATCTTGGCTAGCAATGTGTCTTGTATGCCTGAGATTTTGGGCGATGCGGGGATTTATTGTAACCCCTACAATGCGAAAGACATCTCTAAACAGCTAGAAATCGCCCTAACTGATGAGAGTTTGCGCCAAGAGTGTATCCAAAAGGGTTTAGAGCGTGCTAAACTTTTTGACTTTAATGAGAGCATGCAAAAGCATTTAGAGATCATAGAGCAGATGTTGTAAGGAGGAGGAATAGCTGGTAAGATAAGGCGCGCTCTTACAAGGTGAAAAAGGTAGGTGATGCGGGAGAGTTTTTGGTAATTCACTTGCTCCTGCTTGTTTAATTTTAGTTAGATTTTTTTCTTCATCTTCCTTCGTCCGCGATGACTTTTTCGTTTCTTCTATAAAAATTGTTTTTGGCTTTTTAAAACTTGACTTTCTATCCTTCAAAATTTTTTAAGTTCTTATGCGCGACAATCCTTAATCCTTAAAATTACGGGTTTTGGAGGACTGAAGGTTGGGGGTGGGTATATAGATATAAAAATTAGGAGGTTTTAATGTTTGTAGATGTTTCAAGTGCCCCATTTTGGCACATGCAAATGCATCCGGGCACGGAGAACCAAAATTGGGATGTGCATAAAATCTTAGAAACATATCGTTTCATTGGCTTGTATGGTCAGCCAGAAAATTGGAAGAATAAGAGGGCATCTGCATTCATCAGGAATTTTCTCAGTGCAATGCGAGTTAATGACATTGTGGCGATAAGAAAAGGCAATAAACTCATCGCCTTAACGCAGGTCATCGGCACAGCATATGATATTAGAAAAGACAGAAGTTTATGCATGATTGAAAAAGAAGACGACCTAGTAAGCTGGATCACCTACAGACGGCCTGTTAAGATTTTAGATATGACATGTGAGGAAATGAAAGCTGGTCTAGAGTTCCCAGAATGGCAAGACACTTTAACTAAATGTACAGAGGGCGCGCTAACCACCCAAATCATCATGGGGTGGTATGAAAAGGTGGGAGAGGCCTTAAAAGCTAAAGGCGAGAGGGTTATTTTAGTTTAAAAAATCTCCCTTGTTATCCTCTTGCAAGGGCGGGCAAGGCGAGGGGTTGCACAGATTCTTAAACTTGTAGCACCCCATGTGTTAAAATGCCTCTTTCAAACTCTTAAAGGTAGCCCATGCCCAAACAATATCTTTACATTGTCCAATCCAGCCTAGAGCCTAGCAAATGCAAAATTGGTATCACCAATAACCTAGCTAGACGGCTTAAAGAATACAACAGCGTTACAGGGCAATCCCAAGAGAACACTTATAACTATCTTTTCACTTGTGAAGTGGCTAATATGCGCCAAATAGAGCAAGACATTAAAAACGCTTTTGTGCATTTAAGAGAAATACAGAGCCGCGAAATTTATTTTTATAACCCTAGCCTTTTTGAGAATTATCTAAGCTACATCAAAGCTCACCCGGGTTTCATCGCCCAAATCAACATCAAACCCCCCAAGCCAAAAAAAGAGCCCAAGCCCTTAGTCACGCCCAGCATGATTGATCGGGGCGTTACTAGAAAGACCCTACTAGACAAAGCCAGAGAAGTTAAAGATGATGAGTTTTATACAAGGTATGAGGATGTGGAAAAAGAGCTATCCTGCTACCCTCTAAAAATATGGCAAGACAAGGTCGTGTTTTGTAACTGCGATGATGCCATCGGGGAGAATAGAGATTATACGGACTCGTTCGTCTTTGTGCTGTATTTTTAAAACACTTCTTCAGACTCAAGCTGAAAAAACTCATCTGCACGCATTATGGCAGTAAGCGGGATTTATTCCATGCGGGCAAAAAGGGCTATATTTTTACCAAAGAGGGGGCGCGTGAGATGAAATACACCCCGCCAAATTATAATGGCGGCTTTGAAGAGACGGAGTCCTTAAGAATTTTGAATGAAGAAGCCGACATTGTCTGCACCAACCCGCCCTTTTCGCGCGCCATAAAATATTGGCAAATCCTCATTCAAAGCAAAAAGAAATTCATCATCCTCTCCAATATCACAAATTGCGTCAATACCGCCTTTATCCCTTACTTTGCCAAAAAGAAGGCATGGGCGGGCTTTCATAGTGTGGATTGGTTTTTAACTCCTAAGCGCCAAGTAGTGCGTGCTGCTGCGCATTTTTTCACCAATTTTCCTATCAAAAATAGAGCTAATATTGCACGGCTAAAATTCTTGCCCCTAGAGCAAATCCCAAATAAATATAAAAGATTTGATGATAGCGGGGTGTTGTTGGTGGATAATAACTATATCCCCAACGATTACGATCTGCCCTTTGCTATTTCAGCGCGCCAAATCTTAAATGGCGTGCTGGAGTGTGGGTATAAGGTCGTCAAACTCACGCAGTATGTACCCTATATCGAGGGCAAGAAAAAATTTACAAGGATTTTGATCTGCAGGACTAAAGCAAAGTGAGACTAAAATGCAGGGGTATGGGAGGCAAGGGGTGATAGTTAGGTAGTACAGGGGTAAATTATACCCTTTGTGGGAGATCTAAAAATTTATTTCCTTCTTAGGTCTGATTCTAAAGTTAGTCTTTAAGGCTATTCTTTTCAGAAACATTAGCAACGCGTTGCTCTCCTCCTATTTCTGTGGTGTAATAGTTTTCGTCTATGATCTTGCAAAGAGAGTCCAAATCGCTAGCTTTACAGATCATCAATTTTTCATTTTTAACCATTCGAGGTTTATATTTTTGAGCGTATTTTAAGTAATCATTCCGCTTTCTTGGATCGCCATTCTCTTTAAAAATCTCCAAGCGTTCTTCTTGAAGTAAATGTTTTATTCTAGCTAGCTTTGTTCTTGGAATAGTGGATTTGATTTCCTTTAAATCTAGTTCTAAATGCAAATACCGGTAGCTGGCATCTTCTTTGATAGCTTGAAGTCCTTGTTTGATATCTTGGACTTTATTTTCAAAAAAGTGGGGTAACACGCGCTCCAAATCCTCAATATTTTTAAAATAAAACTTCCCTGTTTCTTGACTCCAATAAACATCTGTGCGATTTTCAATTAAAATGATCGGCTTATCTTCGATATGCGCCATGTTAGAGAAAGAGATAAATTTTTTCTTAATAAAAGAACACTGCCTGATCACTTGGAAGTATAATTTAATCTTACCCTCTTCTTCCATGCGTACAAATAACACTGCCTTACTCTCTTTAATTTTCTGTATTTTTTTTAAAATACCCTTGCTAAGCATATTGATATGAGGGGTATCATCACAGATCACAAGATTATAATCTTTCAAATCTTCAAAAGAGGCTTTAATAAAAAAACTCTCATCTTTTGCAAGTTTTCTTTCACTCTCTTTCCAATAATCCCACTCTTTAGAGGTTTCATGCGCTCCAAAATCCCATATTCCTTTTAGAGGTTGATCGCTCACACGGTAGATTTTTCCTTGCATCCGAGCATAGAGCATGCGCATCACTCCTTTTCTTTATCTAAAAAAACAAAGTCATTGAGTCTAATGAGCTTGCTGTATTGCATTTTTTCTTTAAGCGTTCTTTTGGAAATTAAAAAGACCTTGAACTTCGCATACATGTTCTGTCCATGTGTCTTATTGAGATCAATGGAGATTTCATAAAAGTGGTACCCAAAAAACAAAAGGTAGGGATTAAAATAGGAAAACTTCCCTTTGAGAATTAAAAGATAAATGATGATAAACACCACCGCAAACATGAACCAATTTTCAAGACTGACCGCAATTACAAAATAGGCAATATAAACAGGAATATATTTAGGCTCGGCCACTTCTACCATTTCCACAGCGCGCATTTCATCGGAGGGTGCAATATGCTTTTCAACAAAACATATGTATAGGCGAGACAACAAAGCACAGACTAACCCCCCTAGCAAAACAAAAGCGAGTTCTAAGAGCGTAAAAGTCGCATTGTGCAAGCAAAAAATGATTCCTGCAGGCGTGAGTGCCATAAGCACATAGACAAAGTAAAATAAGGGTAAAAATACCCTCACGCTCATACCCTCAACCATGCAAAATACACTGAGACATTCTAACATGTGGAGATTAAAGCGCGCACAAAAACCCTAGAAAAACTAACAGAGAATTGAAGTGCTCAAAGCAGAGACTAGAAAAAGCATGGGGTTATACAAAAACGCGCTAAAATCCCTCCCATGTTCAATCAAAATATCCTTTTTTTATTCTTAGGACAAGGTTTTAGTGGAGCGGTGGTGTCGCTTTTGACCTTTAGTAGTGCGCTCGCGGGGCAGTGGCTTTTAGGGCACACCACTCTAGCCACTCTACCCATTTCGACTACCCTCTGTGGGGCGTTTGTGGCGGTGTGCTTTTCAGCTTCTATCTTTCAAAAATATGGCAGAAAAAGGGTATTTTTAGGCGCGTCTTTGCTAGGAGGTGTGGGGGCTGGTTTAGCCATTATGGCTTTATGGACTAAAAGCTTTCCACTCTTTTGTCTAGCGACTTTTTTGCTAGGCTTTTTTACAGCTCTCAATCAGTTTTATCGCTTTTTGGCAATAGAAGCCATTGATGCAACACATCAAAACACCCAAAATAGAGCCACCGCCCTTGTGGTGAGTGGGGGGATTTTGGGAGGCATTTTAGGACCGCATTTAGGCAATGTGGGGATACATCTCTTTAGTGTGCCCTTTGTGGGTTCTTTTGGGTTTGTGGGTTTACTTTGCGTGCTCAATGCATTGAGCACACTTTTCTTAAAGTTCGAGCCCTTCCACGCCAAAACAAACCCCAAAATCTCCCTAAAAACCCTCTTAAAAGAACCCCATTTTCTCTTAGCCACTTGTGCGTGTGGCTTAGGCTTTGGGTTGATGACTCTAGTGATGCACGCCACGCCTCTAGCCATGCATGCGTATCATTTTAGCTATACTCAAACTAAAAGCGTGTTAGTCGCGCATTTTATTGCCATGTATGCGCCTAGTTTGTTTTTAGCTTTTGTTAGCAAAAGCTAAAGCCCTACATACTTAATCGTGTTGGGCATATTGTGCTATGTGGGAGCTAGCGTCATTGCTCTCTGTAGTGCAAACTTGTTAGCCTTTTGGGCATGCTTGGTGTTAGCAGGAGTAGGTTGGGCACTCAGCTTTAATGGAGGGACTTTTATGCTCAATGCTATCCAATCCGATCACAAATTGCGCCTACAAGGGCTAAATAGCATGTTTGTCTTTGGGGTAAATTTACTAGCTAGCTCTGCTGTAGGTCTGATTCTAGCGTGTGGAGGTTGGGAGATGTTGCATGCCGCAGTGCTAGCCTTAATAGGTTTGTTTGGAGTGGTTTATGCATACGTTAAATGCGTCTAATATAACGAGCAACTACAGTTGCTCATAGATGTAAAGACAAACACTATACAGAGAAATCTTCAACTCTGAAAACATCTTAGCCACTTTCTCGGCTGCGGCAATGATGAGCGGATTACCCTTGGCATTCTCCAAATTATGGCGCACCATTTTTAAGAGCTCGTCCTTAGCAATGATGGCCGCTAGCAAGATATTCTTATTGATGTAGTGCACATTCATGGCTTTGAGCAAGAGCTCATC
>NZ_JAERIS010000004.1 GCF_017979425.1 Helicobacter salomonis
CGGAGTTAGTGCGGATTTTATTGGGTATTACTCTCCACGAGCCCCGTACTACACGGGCTTCCCGAGGGACCTAAAAGGTTAAAAAGACGAAGTCTTTTAAAAGGGCTAAACACCTGCATGCGCGCGCGCATGCGCTCGGGAATCGGGATCAGGTCAAAATCGCTCAAAAACTGGGTAGAAAACTTAACAAAAAATTTTTTTTTGTGTATTTTTTGTCATTTTTAGGGTAATTTTGAGAGAAAATCGCTATAAAAATCGCATGGTCATTGTTAGGTGATCTGGGTTTGCGCTTCGTATTCATGGTGGTTGGCAAGAATAAAAAAATTTTTTGAGAATAAAATTTTTTTATTGAATTGACAGAGAATCGACTCGGAATGCAGTGCTAACGCACTGCTTACAGAAGGGATTATCTGTGGGGAAGACCCCCCACACCCCCCTAGGGCTTTTGAGAGGAGAGAGAAGTGTTGTAAAAACGCTCTACAATCGTTGTGAAGGTATGGGTAGGCTTTTTCGGTATGGGTTGAGAGTGTTGGAGCGATTGTAGGGCATTCTAAAGGGATTGGTAAGAGTGTTTTGAGACGGAGGAAGAAAAAGGTGTGCTTTTGGAGTGTCAGATGGAAGTATACTGAACTTTGATGGTAAGGTTTACAAGGATTTTTCTAGTGATGACATCAATGGTATCGCGCACAAGAACTTCTGGAGGGCTTTTAGAGAGCTGTGAGGACAAGATTACAGTTTATAGGCGAAAATGACTCTAAAATCAATTCTAAGCGCATTTGAGGGTAGTGGATAGCTTTTCAGAGATGGTTTTGGTTTAAGTTGCGCTCTAGGAGCCTTCTATGGGGCCAGAAATGCTATGTGTTTTCTTGAGTGGCGTGTCTCTTTCATTGTGTGGACTTTTTCTTGCTCTTGGACTTGGGATGTTCTTGGTGGGTTTGGATGAGCTCTAAAGGCTTTTTGCCATTTAGCTATAGGGGAATATATCAAGTCGGGAATAGTAAAGACTTAGTATAGTTTGGGTGTGGTTACTAATAAATTGTGCCTAGCACAAAATAGCTCAAAACCCACCTACTTTAGGGCTCTTGAGCCCTTTTCAAGCCAACATGCCCTCATTTCGTTCAAACACCGCTTTTACCTGCTTGTTGAGTTTTATCGATGTATAATCTTGTATAATCTTAGAATATTGCCTAATTACGGGGTTTAAAACCCTAAAGTGGGTGTTTTTACGCTAAAATGAAATATGGAAATAAAAAGTCAAGCGGGTTTGAAAATCTGAAAGATCTAAAAAAGCGGGGTGTGATTGTGCGCCGTCTGTGGACCTTGGAAAGTGGGCACCTTAGTGTTCACAAACGCATCACGGGTATAATTTTGAGCTACGCATCCACACAGGATCAGACTACCGCTTGTATGTAATCAAACGGGGCAAGACGGCAAGACGTTGGTAATTTTGTTTTGCAGAGGCGACAAAGTACGCAGGTTTTGGGTATGTTCAGCTTTTAGGACACCTAATAGCAACATACCCAGCAACAAACCCCATCTTAAAACATTTTGACACATCGTTTCTCCCTAGTGTGGTTTCTGCCATTTTTCTAACGCTAAAATCGCGTCTTTATTCCCAAACTCTACCGCCTTCTTCAAATACTCTAACCCTTGTTGCTCGTCTTTGGGTGTGCCTAGCCCCTCTAAGTAGGCTTGAGCGATGGCATAAAGAGTTTTGCCTAGAGTCTTGGTATCTATGTTAGATTGCTTGGCGCGCTGATAGTCAAAGTTGCTAGGCTTTAGAAGTTTAGGATCGCACACTTTATACCTCGAATCGATTGTAAAGTTCAACGCTCATCGCCATCCATGTTCGAAGTAGGTTCCCATGCTTGTGCTTGTGGACATGCACCCTTTGGCAAAACAAGACATTTTGATACATCTTAAACCCAGAGATAGGAGAATCGCTCGATATGAAATTATCCATAAGAGAGAGTGTTTTCAACGCGTGGATGCTGGTTAGATATGCTAGCTGGAAGTTCGCATGAAAGACGTGGTTGGCTAGTTCGTTGAAAATTTGGTGCGTGTAATTATAATCATTGGGCTTGTCATAGTCCCATTCACCACTCCATACAGACATGTTGTGAAAATAGCTCAGTGCATATCTAAGCTGCCAAAAACGCGTGGATCCCAGGGCGTAAAAATAACCTGCCCTATCTTTATTTTGTTTGATGCCCTGCCCTTCAAAGAGTAGATCGCCCAAGAATATCGGGGCTTGGATGCTGTGTAGAGCACTGCCTTGTTGGTAAAGACCATAGGCTTTTTTGTAATCCTGCTTCTTTTTAGTCTCCTTGGCTAGTTCAAGTGAATATAGAAGCCCTATTTTAGGGGGTTGTTCGATTTTGGAGGAGGAGCTTAGAGAGAGTTTTTTGACTGAATAAAATTTTATTAAAATTCTATTAAATGCCTGATAATTCGATAACTAAATTTTATTAAAAATTTATTAATTTGCAATTATTTTTCATTTTAATTTTATTAAATTCTTATTAAAACAACAATTTTTGGGTTATGCACCTAGTTGCATGATCACTTCATAACAAGGTCTATGAGGACATATTCAATAATCGCTCTAAAACGCTCTACAATCGTTTTAATGGGCGGGGTTCTATGGTAAACTCTTTTTTTGCAAAGTTGCGATTTATGACCCCTTTACGGGGCTAAAAACGCTATGCTTAATCTTGTGTAAATACTTTTTCCAAACTCAGCAAGGATTTTAATGGATAAGAGACAAGACATCAAACAAGCTTTGCATGCCGCCAATATTTTTTTGTTTGCCTTGATCGTGTTTTACATCGTTCTTACTCGCGATTCACGCGCATGGGGATGGGGAATTGATGTAATTTTCTTTGTAGCATGCCTTGAAATGGGTGCTGTTATTTTAGCGTTATACCCTAACAAACGCATCTCTTTAGGACTCATTGCTTTAGGATTTGTGCTATGTTGTGCTCCATTTATCCCTCCCCTAAAATACGGAACAATCGTACTTAGCGTAGGAGCTCTCATCTTTTGGGCATATGTTGGTAATAAAAAATGGTGGCTTTTTCCCATCCCGCCTTTAATCGCTATTATTCTTATCTTGTTTGAGTCGCATGATGCCTTGTTTAAGTGGAAGGCGTTCGTGTTAATGTTAAAAGTCACGCTGAGCTGCTATAGCATTGTACTTCTTTGCACGCTTTGCGTTTATCCCATTAGAAACGCGCATTGGTTTTTGCGCTGTTTAGTGGCTATAGTTGTTTTCTGGCTTCTCAATGCTCAAGTTGGATCGCTCATGGTGTCTCTCCTTTTTGGTAGATAAGTTGCACGCTACAAGGCAACGACTCCGAATTGCGCGCCTAGTGGCATGGGTTGCTTTGTAGCACATCGAAGGAGGCGCGCGTAAGCTTTTGAGAAGTGAATTTATGGTGGTTGAATGGTCTGGGTTAGATCAACACGAGTCGTAGTTAGACAGCTAGGTGTAACTAAGTGAAGTGAAGGATTTTTATCAGCGATTAGCTTTTTATTTCACTCTCCAACTCTTCGATGCGTTCTTGCATTTTCAAAAGCTCTAGGGTTTACTCTGTGCGTTGCTCTTCGGGCAACACCCCCGCGCTCTCTTTCAAGCGTGAGACACCTTTGATAACTTCGAGTTTAAGTAGCAAAAGCTCTTGCTCTTTTGGCGTCATTGATTAGTCCTTTGTGTTTAATCGCTTCTAAGTATGGTTTTTGTCTAAGTCGCGCTCTATGAGGCTTCCAGGGGGCTAAGAATGCTATGTTTGATTTTGAGTGGCTCATGGATTCTCCAAATTGTCGTTTTTATTGTGCTTTTGTCTTGCTTTTGATGGGTTGATGGGGGGGTTAGAACGATTGGAGTGGTTCATGGATTGGTGGGGTGGTTTGGAGGGAAGCAGCAAAGAAATATTCCCGTAAATAGCAACTTTAGGGTATACTCACAGGAGAAGAGGTGATTGTATGTCAGTAGGTTATCAGAGAAAAGACAAACAGGGTATGGAGGATTATCGGGTGTACAACGAGAAGCGACTGTCTGAGATTTTGAGCATCACCCAGGCGCAGCTCTTGGAAGTGCGAGCAGAGCGCAGGCAGATTACAAAAAAGCTCCAGAACCTTCACAGAAAAAGAAGTCAGATTAAACTATGCTTGTTGCAAGAAGAGATCACATGCCTAACCAAGCAACACAGCTGGCCTTGATGAGTGTCGATGATCCTGACGAAACATATATGAGAACCAGCTCATTTGCTGAATTTGCAGAGAGAGCCGAAAAAGAAGATTAACTCTTTCGTACTCGAGATTGTTGCTAAGAAGTCTTTTCAAAAAGATTATACAAGACACTTCAAAAGTAAGAATATTACGAGAGATGTGCTTGATGTCATTGTTTCGAAACTTCAACAACAGCTTCCACTTGAAGCAAAATACAAAGACCATGCCCTAAAAGGGCAATGGAAAGATTTTAGGGAGTGCCATGTCAAGCCAGATTTGCTGCTGATTTACCAAGTGTAAGGCGATATGCTTATTCTGTTGAGACTGGGTACGCATAGTGAGCTGTTTGGATAGATTGCTGAAGAAAAACGACCTATTTGAATGTTGTGTTAGGAGATGCACTGAGGCGTAGGGGTTTTTGCAATTTAGATATTACCATCTGCGCCATAAGGCATCTTTTTTGTGCTCTAATGTCCCTCATAGAGTTGGGGCATCGACTCTTGGAGTAGAAGTCGTAAGGTCCGCTTGTGGGCGGACTTTGATGATGCCAGAATTCCCTAGCTTTAGCTATGGGGGATATGTCAAAAATTTAGCTATAAGGAGGTAAAACGCCTCTTCCGTTTCTTAATCCTCATAGCCAAAGAGTCTTTGATTGTTGTTTACTTTTTGGATTGCTGGGGTATGGGGCGTATGTTTTGATTAAAGAGGCCATTCAAGATTTCGCTGACTAGGTTTGGTTAGGATGTTAGCGGGTGGTGTAAAGGCACAACTTGATTGTGCCAAAAAGGATTTGCAGAGGGCCACAGAGGCGTTTAACGATCTAGAAGAGCGTAAAGTCTTTTGGAAGTGGTTGGCAAAAGGATGTGTGGATTTTGAGGCACACAAGGCCAAGAGCCTAAGGTGCATGGCAGACCTAGAGCAGGAGGATACAGCAGAGGTTGTGATCGCTTTTTTTGGTAAAACCAATGCGGGCAAATCCATCCTCATTGAAACCTTACGCCTTTTTTCAAAGAAGAGGGAAAGGTCCAACAGCAAGCGTTATTTAAAAAATACAGGCACGTTTTAAGACACCCAGTCCAAATTATACTAGTACCTAACACTAAGAAGTAAGCCTTATTTAAATAGATAGGCGTATTCAGATTTTGGGTTAATGAATTGTTTGAGATCGCTAAACTTGATTGGAAGATAATTGAGACTTCCTCCTATGCTAACGCTTATTTCATATGTATGCCATGCAAATGAAACATAACCGGGCGTGATGTAAAATTCTGGTTCATCTGTTAAGGGAAATGCCGATGGGGATATCAAATCGCTATAATCTGGGTCGTTTGTGAGTCTCTTACTAAGGAAGTCTAGTAACTGCGTTTTCTTTGTTTTATCAAATACATCATCAAAATCACTAGGAATTGGATTCCCAGTTTTTAGATTGTATCCCACCATTGTAACATTTTCAACGCCTTTACTTCCATTGCTAGTGAAGTGCTTGACATGCAACAATAGTGTGCGATCATCTAGTAAGTCGACAACAACATATTCATCATTATATTCATGATTTGGAGATTCGTCTTGATCAGGTGCATAGTCTGCATACTCTTCTTTTAGCTCGGATAATATTTTGCTTTTTAGTTCATTTTCGCTCTTAGCTCCTAAAGATATGGCATTATTTAGCTTTGTATAAACTTCATTTGAGAGATTGTTATTGCATCTTGGGATGAATATTTTTAGCATTGAATAATCATATGAGTTAATGTCTGTGCCTGCACTGAATTCATTTGACACAAGAGAAATTTCACTAATTTTTGCGCTCGCATCTTGTTTGAATTTAAATTTTACTCCATTAAGCGTACCCTCTAAAGTTAGCAAGCCCTTTTCAAAGCCAAATTTAGCAGTGTCTAAGTCTAAAGGTCCATAATCTTTATCCACGCCTACGACAAAAAAGGCAGGGTTGTCGTACATACTTGTAGTTGCAAGGTCTAGGTATGCCTTAGTTTTTTCTCCATAGAATTCGCCATCTAGTAAATAGAACTTCTTGTCTTTAATTAAGGCAATTAGCTCTTTATAACTCATTTTTTTGGGTGCAATATTTGTTTTGGAGCATTCTGTGGCATATTGAGCAGTATTTTTAGTTTGGCTCGTATTTTTAGCTACATCTTGAGTCGTATTTTGAGCACAAGATGCGAGCAAAAGAGCTAGAGTACAAGCTAAAAGTGATCTTTTTATGTTATTTCCTTGTTTTGTTTAAGTTTTTGCATGTTAGCAAAAATACTAGCGTGCTAAAAAGGTTTCATGCCTTACGCACCCTTGTGAGCTCCGCTCTTATCATCAACACTAGATAAAACTTCTACACTTATAACGGGGTCGGGCTCATCACACACCACAACAACACGTCTAACCAAACCGCTCTGTTCGGGCGTGGCGGGTTGGGGTGTTGTATGGTTTTAAGCAGCAAAAAATAATACTAAATCTATCAAAATACAAATAATAGACTAAAATTATCCATAAAAACAAACCAAAATACCTAAGATATTAGATTTTTAAGTTTAACTGAATAAAAATCTAATATAACGATTGTTTAGTCTTGCAAAAGCGTTAAAAGAGTTAAATATGCTTACCTCCGCTCCCTTTTTGGGGTTGGGGGCGGATGTTTTTCTAGCCACTCAAGGGCATTTCTGGCATTGTTGATGCAACGCATTGAGTTATCCTAAAAATCGTTTAAGAGCTCTTGGGCTAATTGCGGGTCTTTTGTGCCTATCTCTTTGATGTGGGCTAAAAACTCGCTATCTAAGTCCGTTGCCCGCTTTGTTGGTCTGTACTCGTTGAGGTGTTGGCTTGTACCTTTGGCTGTGGGGACTGTGCTGTGGGGGTGTCCTTAATGGCGTGAATATCACCCTCAAGTTTTTGTATTCTGTTTAGTAATTTTCAAAAACTAAAAGACCTTCCACTTCCAACTTGGCTTTTTCTAAGAGTTGTTTAGCCTCTTGGCGGTGCTTTAGGCTCTTTTGCACATAATGGGCGATCTGTTCTTGAATGGGAGCAGGAATTTGGGGGAGTAACACGCTTTGTAAAGCCCTCTTGGATAGAGCGCATAGAATTGTCCCACTGGGGAATTTGGCTAGGTAGATTTGAAACAGCGGGGATTTAAAGAGGGTTAAAAGGGTTTCAGGGTTAAAGCGGGATGAACGGAGCACAAAAAAACCCGTAGACACCACGCAGGGGCTTAAATGGGGTGGGACAAGGGCACAACGACTTAAGCTCCCCTCTACGCTAGAGAGCAAGACATCGCTACTTTGGGCTAGTCGCCTTGCGCGTGTGGGGAGGTGTGCACCTTGTGCTTCTGTGTGGGTTGTAATATTGCCATAGTTGCCAATATGGGCAAGCTCAACATAGCGGTAGGTTGTGTTGGGCTGGGGCTCAAAGGGGGCATCGCAAATTTCGCTCTCTGTCAGGGTGCAAACCCCACCCGAATAATTTTTAATCAAATCCTCTATTTGGGTGTATTTGTGTTGGTAAAACTCCGCATCGAGCCTGCCCGTGCTTAAAAAGCTCTCTTTAAGGGTTTTAATGCTGTGTTCTTTGAGTGGGGCTGGGGGCAATGTGCCTAATTCTTGCTCTAACAGCTCTTGCGCCTTTTTATAAAGACTCTTGCTCTGTTCTAGGGCGTGGTGGGCACTCTGCACTAGCTGGGCGATGTGTTCTTGGAAGGGGAGGGGGAGAAGGGGGATTTTTATTTTTCTTAGTAGACTCAAATTAAGCCAAGGCTGGACATTGCCTGTTGAAGCCTGTTTAAATTGCAAATGCCCAAATTTTGTATTTAAAAACAAGGTTACAAATAATTTATTAAAACGCCCATCTTTAATCCTAATATTCACTATATTTTGGTTTGTGTTGCAATCTACCCACTCACTAAATACATACAAGCCCCGCCTATTTTGCCCGTTCTAGCTGTTAAAATATCTCCCTCTTTAGTGATGGTTTTTTGTAGCTGTTGGTGAGCTTGCAAGGAAATCATGTCGGTTTCATCGCCAAGAAAACATTCTTCAATGTTTTTAGCCTCTATGTATCTTATTTGCTTAGGGTTGTTGTCGTGGATAATGTCATAAATATCTTTGAAACTACCATTTGAGTGTAATTCGTAAGTGTCTGAGATTGCACCAAGCGGTTCGCTATTTTCTAACAGCTTCAATATCTCCACCCACTCCCTCTTAAAATACTCTGCGTCCATGCGCTTGGTGGGGTTGTCGTGTAAAACTTCGCTTAACTTTAAAACGCTCACTTCTAAATGGGAGTAGTTTTGGGCTAGAGAATGGGGCATCCAAGCGTCCTTAAACTTCAAGCATTGAGAATTTGACATTCTAACATAAAAATGCTAAAGTATCGGTCATTTATAGGCGGGCCTTCTCCGCCACTCTGTTACAACTTAAAACTTGATTTTTATGTTTTTTTTGTTAGAATAACTGCCTTTCTAGGTGGATTCTTTTCCACCGCTGGCATAACTCACAAGTTCAGGCGCAAAACTCCCTAGTAAATCCTCTAAAAACAGCACGATCTTATCAGGGTGTAGGCCAACATATAGATATTGTGGTTCTGCTTGAGGTTTTTCTTGTTGTTTTTGGTTTTCAGGGTGGCTTTCGTGTTTATTGTCTGCAATGTTGGCATTGAGTCTAGGATAACCTTTAGGGCTGCATTTGTAAAGATTTTCAAAATGAAACGCCCGATTTCTTAGCTTACGCAAAAGTTGTAAGAGCAAGTCAGATTTTTCATGGCGTTTGAGATGGGCGTTTTTGCGGTGCGCCAAATGGGTTTTAGTGCCAAAGCGGTTTTTATTCTTAGGGTAATATCTCTTAAAATCTAGGCGGTCTAAAAAATCTAAATTAAACACCTTGTCATAGATTTTAAAATGCTCCACCACTTTTGGCCAAAAGCCCATGCTCTGTTTGGAAATTAAAGCGTCCTTATGTGTGGAGATACCGCCTAGCACCTCAATATCCTTTGGCAAGAGTTGCCACCAATCCCCCACTTTTTCTAAGAGCACTGAGTCTATTTGGTTGCGGATCACCACTTCTAAAATACCGATCTTGTGGCTTATGTGCCTTATGAGCGTAAAATTTGCTTCATGTTCTGCTAGGCTGGCATACCCCCCTAGCCGTTTAGCTGAAAACAGCTTTTCTTGGGTGCTCTGAGTCATTGTGTCCTCCTATTTCCTTCCCAAAAGTGTTTGTATTTTAATGTAATTCTTATCCATTATAGGATAGAATAGCTACCTCAACTACCGGTGGTAGAAAGAGATGGTCTGCAGTGCCTCAATCTGCACCCTAAAACCACGCACAACTTTTGAGCTTTAGGTCATTGTTATAGGCTTTGTAGCGGTCTCCATAGGTTTTTTTGTTGTCGTTTTCGTCTATATAAAAACCTGTTACGATAAAAGCCGTTTCTATCTTGTGCGATTTTTGCAAAATCACCACAAAATCAAAATCATAGAGCCATAGATATAGTCTTATCTTCTTGTCTTGGTAGTAGAACAATTTGACATGGGGTTTTTCATAGTCCAAGATGATTTGCCTAATCCACCCAATCCTACAAGCCCTTTTGGGGTCAAACACCCTTCTATGTTCTTTGTTTTCCCTTATGATCAAGTGCCAAAAGATTTGTTCTTTTTGGTTGGGGCGACCGGGGGGTTGCAAGGGGTCGATGTAAAGGCTGTTGGCAAGATAAAGGGGTGTGTCTAGGAAATCTTGCTTGAATTGTTGGTAGGCTAACTCTACCATCTCCTCCTCACCAGAGCATGTGCTAAAATCTAAAAGCGGGAACATTAGGCATTTTGTTTGAGCGTGATTTTAAATACATTGAACTTACTCTCCCAAGGGGGTGTGCCCTCTTCAAGCCTAAATCCCGCCCACTCCTCAATTTTTTGGGCAACATGGTTTTTAATGGCACTTTGGTGGGGGATGTCATCGCGGGCTTTGTAGGCGATTGCCCCTATGAGTAGGTCGGCTAGCTGGATAATCTGGGATTGGTGGGATTTGGCGGTGAAACATTGGGCTTGGATGGTGTTCTTGTAGTGGTGGTGTAACACCCTTTCTAACTCCCGCATCCGCACCGCACATTTAGAATCTTTGTGGTCTAAGTAAATTTTGATGGCGGTTTGGGGTTCTATGAGATTTCTCAACACATAATAAAACATTTTGTAATAAAAAATGTCTGGGTTGCTTTGGTTGTAGCGGTCGTGAACAAGCTTTTGTTTATCGGGGATTAAAATAGCTTGGAAGCGTAGATGGCCACTAGAAAAGAAAAGCTCTAACAAGGCATCGTAAAACCCTCTTTGGTTTTGGATGAGTTTTGTCCATTTGAGCTCTTTTTGGTGGTTGAATTGGCGTTTTAAGTCTTTGATCGTTTGGTTGATGGAGGCTAATTCGCTTGAAGGCAGGCTGATTGCCCCTAGCACCATCACCTTGGAGCCTAAAGAAGGAGTATAGTCTAGGTGATTGCTTTCATCGCAAAAAATTTTATATTCTTGCATCACTCCCTCCAAAAATTCAAGCCCTCACTTTTGGCAAACTCGATAAACGCCTCAGCAATGCCATCTTGTGTTAATCCCTCGTGGTTAAATAGGTCGTGCTTGACAATCAAATGTCCATGTTGGTCTAAAAGTGGGCGACTCTCTAAGATTGCACTTTGTATGGTGGCTTGGCGTTGTTGCTCGGGTTTGAGTTTTTGATACCCTTCTTGGCTGATTTTGCGCCCTTCAAATTCGATGAAGTTAGCCGCCTCTAGGCTGGTATATTGAGTGTCAAAGTCTTTTAGGCTGTATTCTTGTGTGGTGGTTTGCCCCTCTGTGGTGCGTTCAATTTTGATACTCTCTTGTTTGACATAGATTTTATCCCCGGAGTTGTTCTTGCTGGGCTCTCGCATGGTGGCAAAAAAGATGTTGTAATCCTCTTGCTTGGGGCATAACTCTTTATGCCATTTTTGCACGAATAGGACGCTGGTTTTTGTGCCCGTGTGGGGTTTAAAGACATTGGGGTGCAAACCTACCACCGCTAAAATACGGGCGTGATCAGCGATAAATTCGCGAATATACTTGTCGCTGTCGTTGTTAAAACGCCCTTGTGGTAACACAATCGCCATGCGCCCGCCGGGTTTGAGTAAGTTTAGAGTCCTTTCAATGAAAAGAATATCGCGCGTGATTTGTTTGCACTCATTGATAACGATTTGTTGATACCCATTGGGGGTTTTAATGAGGTAGTCCGGATGGTTTAGCATTTCTAAGTAAGTGGGGGTTTTTTCAAAAATGCGCCCTTGAGCGATGGCTTCCTCAATGAGCTTTTCTTGCTTCAAATCTTTTTGGGTGGGGACCACCTTTTGATTGATTCTATGTTTCTTATAGCCTGTTGTAGTTTCTACAAGGTCTTCTCGCTTTTCTCTATCCTCATGCGTTGGTGTGATGTCTCTTAAAGTGATTGTCTGTCTTAGGGCGTAATGCTCCAAAATCCCGCTCTCCTTGATATTGCCCGCAAAGGGGGGGTTAGCCATCACAATATCAAATTCAAAATACTTGTAACTGCGCTTGTGATCGTCTTTCTCTTGCTCTGCTAGGGGCAACTTCTTTTCAAGCTTTTCAAAATTTTTATTAAAAGTCTTTGTGGCTTTATCGATGTCCTTTTGAGCGTGCCACTTAGAAAAATCAAGAGAGTTGAGCTTAAACACATTGCTATGCCCATCCCCAGCGATAAGATTGAGCATTTTAGAAATTCTAGTAGTGCGGGGGTCAAAGTCGATGGCAAAATATGATCTTTGACATAGTCAGTGGCTTTGGGGATTTTCTCTTCAGCACTGAGCATTTCATTTTCAGGCAAACCCTCTGCCTTGTAAATCTGATCCCAAACATGGAAACAGATATGGATGGGAAATCCACAGCTCCCACTGGCTGGATCGATCATACTCTCATGGGGTTTAGGATTGAGCATTCTCACGCACATGTCAATCACATAGCGCGGGGTGAAAAACTGCCCCTTTTCGCCCTTAGAATCCTTGTTGGCAAGGTATTCAAAGGCATCTTGGCTTTAAGAGATTGCATAGCCAGCATTATTCAATGCTATCTTATCTTTTTCCTCTAAGGGTGTCCAGCCTCTGTTTAATAAGCTGTTTAGATAAACGCGATTATAAAAGCACGCAAAGATGTAGCTGGTGATATAGAACCAAGCGATCATGCAGGACATGAATACTGTATCTGATCTAAAAGATAGTCCCATCTCGTCGAGTATCAACATCGCTATTAAGCCCAGTGGTATCTGCACAAGAAATTGCACAATCGCCATTTTTATATTTAAATGCCAAAGAGGCGTTAGAAAGCCAAAGAAGAAATTTGAATCGCTAAGACCGCCAATCTGACATTTTTTAACAATACCCACACGGTTTTTTAAAGACACTATTGTTATCATAAATACCCCATTAGTCTATTTAAGGACATATTTTACAGCACAAAAGGGATAATATTGTCCACTAGCAAAGTAGAATGCAATATCCATAGGTTAATTTTGCCTAGCTTGCTATACTGCGCGTCCATTTTTGTGGGCTTTTGAGTTCGACCACAATATACACACTCTGCGTGGTTTCATCCAGCACCACCACATCGGCGCGGTTACTAAAGCTAGAATCCCCTAACTTTAGTTATGGGAGAGTATGTCAAGGCATCTAGTTAAAAACCCGCTATTCTAACATGTTTTACATTGTTGATGGGCGTTTTTATGATAGTCAAGCGGGCTTATCTGCGTGGTGTGGGGTGTTTGGACAATGCGGAACAGATCACTCCTCCATTGCACAGAGTGGCAACAAAAAAAACCTTCCCTACCCATAGCACAACTAAAAGGCGGGGTGTTTGATGGGATGTTTGTTCTAGGTGAAGGAGAGGTTTTTTTATTACCCGCCTTTGGTATTAAAATTGTCGGTATTATTAATACACCTTTTTGTATTCATCGGTTATGTTAATGGCGGGGTAAAATGTCATGTTAAAGGCGGACAAAATGGGGGTTGCGGACAGAAAAACAAGTAAAGTGGTATTTACTCAGTCCTTGCATGGATACTAATGTAGCCCCTTGCCCCCGCCCTTGTCCTTGCGATTGTGTTCTTGGAGTGTTGCCAATCCCTGCTCTAGCAACTCTCTTAGGCGTGCCACATTTGAGGCAAACAGATCGGCGTGTCCTTTCAAGTAGTCGGCTTGGTCTGGGTCTATGGGGGCTAGTTGTTGTTCTAAAACATACGCCTCCCCCAATAGCGTTTGCAATGCCTGCTCTTTGGTTGTGTTGAGTAGCGTGGCGATTTGGGCTTGCAGATCGGCGATGGTCTTGTCTTTAGCCTCGCTCTGTTCTTGCAGAGTTTTATTCTGCTCTTGCAACTCTTTAAAAGCGAGATCATCTGCGGGGGTTTTGGCAATGGGAGCGGTTTTTAAAGCCTCTTCCAATGCGGTTGTAAGTTCTGTTATCTTGTCTCCAAACTCCCGCAAGGTTTTCTTGTCCTCTGTGCTTTGTAACTCCAATGCATTATATTTGCGCTCTAAAGCCTCATAGTGCGCTTTTAAGCCATTAGTGGATCTGCCCCTTGCTTGTTTTGCGTTGATTGTGGGGCGTTCTGCGTGGGTGTATGGGGTTCTTGGGTTTTACTAGCAAGTTCGCCTTTAAGCCCGTGATTTGCTCCGCTTGTTTATCAGCCTGTCTATTAAGCTCCACAATGGTTTCTTTGGCAAACACTGCTCCATAATCGCCAAAGATGGCTAAAGCTACCCGCTGAAACTCTGTAAAGCTAACCGCTTGATCTTGTACTTGATCAACCCATTGCTCTAGCTGGCTAAAATGTTCCCGTTTAAAACCCTTGCCCGCCATTACTTTGCGTAACTCTTTACAAAAGCTCTTGATCTCATCTTGCCTTGCGTTGCGTTCTTTTTTTAGTTGCTCACTGAGCTTAAAGTTTGCCTCTAGTCTTTCTTGTAAAGCCCCAAACTCCTTCTCTTTGTCTGCTTTTAAGGTGCTCAAGGTTGTTAATAATCGACTTTCATCTACTTTGGGCATGGCAAACTCCTTTGTTAAGATTTAAAGCCACCACCCTTGCTAGGGTCTTTGGGTGTTTCTTGCAATGCAGGTGTAGCGCGCTGTGGGGGTGATTGATCTGTGGTAGGTGGTTTAACCTCTTGGGCTGGACTTTGAGTGGGTGTTGTAGGCGGTCTAGGCTGGTAGGCGAGCTTGTCTATCTTGGGTAGCTCAGGGGCAAACTTATATAGAGGTACTTCATAGGGAGGCTTAAAACCTGCGGGGATATGCGTTAACCACATTCGTGGTTCAAAAGTAGTCTTTCCTGTCTTTTTACAGAGTAGTTTCTCTATGTGATCACAAATATCCCTACCTTGCTTGCCCTTGCAGACAAGTTCAGCGATCTCATCATACTCCCCCTTTTAGAGCGTTGAATATCTCGGCTTCAAATTCGGGCTTCGGGCTTTTGCATTTTGACGACATCCATGCTGTCGCCTGTCACAATGCCTACCATCCGTATGTTGTCCCTTTTTGCTTTCCGAAAAGACTGCTCCACCCTGAAACGCTCATCAGGTGTGTTGGTATCCTCGCTTACTTCTATAACTAGACCGCTCTCTGCTAGAGTGTTGGATGTACTTTGAGCCTCTTATAATTGTGCGATGGTAGCTTGTTGCTGTTTAAAAAGCTCTGCATACCTCTGTATGATTTTTTGAGCCTCATCAAACTCTCTTTTCATCTTTACACATATTTCTTTCACCTGCTCTCTAGTCACATCTAGGTTTTTGCTCTCAGGTAAAGGTTTGCCCATTGTGCTGCGTATCTTGCTCAAGTCTGCTAGATGTTCAATCTGCGCTGTTTGCAGCGCTACATTCACCGCTGTTTGCACTCTTTGCATAATTTGTCCTGCGGAGCTATAGAGATAAAATCCTTACTATAATTTTAAATTTATGTCTTTAAAAAAGTATCAAAGATACAACTCTAGCGATGATAGATTTGTTAATATAATCTTTAGTTGAGTGCTGTTGAAGGATGGAGATGGAATACAGGTTAAGCGATTTATCTTTACTCGAAAGAGAAAGGCTTTTTAGAACACTGCGTGTGGCTCTTACACACCATAGTAATGCCATTGAAGGATTGAGTCTTCAGTTAGGGGAAACCCGTGCGCTTCTAGAAAGGGGTTTAACAGCAAGCAATAAGCCTTTGCATGAGCAACTCATTGTGCTAGGTTTTGCAAGCGCCTATGATGTTGTGGTGCGTGAAGCGAGTGATAGAAGTAAGCTCCTAAATACAAGTTTTATTAAAGACTTGCATTATTTGCTATTCAAGCCTGCTTTAGATGTTACCCCTCTGCTTGTCGCCAAGCCTATTGGAGCGTATCGCACTTCTGAAGTGATGATTGCAGGGGCAAATTTTACACCTACAATCCCTACCCTGATCTCTCAAGAATTAGAAAATCTCTTGTTTAGACTGCCGAGCAATAACCTCACATTAGCGCAAATTGCTCTGTTTCATGCAGAGTATGAACGCATTCACCCTTTCATTGATGGCAATGGGCGTACAGGTCGTCTCATCATGGCTTTTCAATCAATTCAAAATGACCTCGTGCCTCCTTTGATCTTAGATCAACAACGCACAGAGTATCTTAGTCTCTTGGAGCAGTGTCAGACAGATTTAAATTGTGCTCGCTTTGAGATTTTTCTAAAACAATGTCAATGCCAGAGTCTGCAGTGTATAGAATGAGGTGTGGTTTAATGTTGTTTTAGTTATTTTTGGGGCTGGCGTGGCTGGCTTGGGAGGTGAGGCATGCTAGGTATTTTGAAAACCGCCGAGCAGTTGCGAACAAGTAATGCCACGCAAGCATACACGGATTCAAATAAGCTTTATGCCACCTTAAAAGAGGGGTGGGATGAAATATACCCCTTTACGGCACAAATGGCGTTTGCAAAATAATGTGTTTGACTCTAAAAACGAGGTGTTTTACAAACCTTTAATGGTTTGCAGAGATGGCATTTTGCCCTTTTGTGTGCGTCTAGCTCCCGAAGATGTGGGCTTACAAGCAGTGCAAGAAATACTAGACACGCCATTTTGTGGTATCGGGAAACAAGATATTCGTTACGATGGCAGTTACCACAGCCTTTCTTTAAAGGACTACCAAGAGCAAGAACACAAATTTAAGGGGCTTTGAGTGCGTTTTGCCAATACCTAGAACCCTTTTTAAGAGACACCTCTACACTCTCTGATACAGAAAAATTGCAAGGGTGGTTTGTGTTTGTGGAATTAGAGTGGGGCATTGTTTAGAGGCATGGCAGAAGTTTGACAAACTTTACAAAGGGGAGTGCAAGGCAAAGGGTGCAAAAAGCTTTATCCTAGAGAGATACAGGAGGCGACTAAATGGGCTTTTGAGAATTTTTAAGAAGCCTCGTGATTTGTTAAGAGAGGGCTTGAAACAACTTTTGGCATGCGCGGATCGCCTAGGGGGAGTAGCGGCACTACGCAAATTGGGGTGGGATTCTTATGATTCTAAGGTCAGTTTATCCATCCCTTATAGCGAGGAGGGCTTACAAGAGCTCTTAGAACTTAAAGAGGCTATGGGGGCTGTGGCGAGCACAGATGCTAAAGTCTTGAATGCTAAAGAAGTGCTAGAGCAAAAAATCGTTGAGTGCCAAGAGGAATTGCCAAAGGTCATCGCCCTTTTATAGCAGGCTCAAGACAAGAGTTGGCAAGAGCGGGATAAAATTAGAGCACCCTTTGAGAAATCGGCAGATAGCCTACAAGCAGACATTGAAGCTCTATTGGAGGCTTGCGATGCGAGCTTAGGCGTGGCGGTTGTACGCCAAGTTTTGGGGGTTAAAAAGGCAAAATATACAAGAAATTACAATGAATCGGGCTTTAAAACAGCTTTAGAGAAGGAGGTGCTCAAACCTTTGGAGGAGTATTTCAAAGCATTGGGGCTAGTTGCTGAACCTAAATGCGCTTTAGGCGTACTCCAAGCAGAGTTGCAAAAAATATCGCCCAAATCCAAGAGACCCTTGCAGAGATCGAGCAGACCCACCAAGCCCTTGTCAAAGAGGGGATTGTGACCGACAAAGAAACCAAGGTCCTTTACAACTCTTTAGATCAGGGCTTAGAGTCTTTAAAGGCAAGCTTAAAAACTTTTGTGGCGAGTAATGGGTATGAAAACATTGTCAAAATGGGAAAAGAAGCTCTAAGACATGTGGGGTATGTTGGAGAGTTAGACGAGGCCCCACTCAAGGCAAGTGGTGCCAACAGCCCACAATCCGCATCTATGGACTTGGCACAAACCCGTGCCTTTTTGGAAGAAAGGCTACACACGGAGTTAAAACGCAACAACATCTGCGAGCATTTGGGCAAGCATTTGCGTAATTTTTGAGGTGGGCCTAAAAACCTTGCAAGAGCGGGCACAAGAGTTACAAACCGCCATCCATCAAAACAAAAAAGATAGCATTACGCCCCACATCAATGGTTTTCAACAAGCCCACCAAAACGCCCAAGAGAAGCTTAAAAATCTTTTAGAGTTTTTAGACCCGGATACTTCCAAGGAACTAGTGGTCTTAAGCGCAGAGTTAGATGCTTTGGATGCAGGGGAAATCCACGATTTGAATGGCTTTTATGAGGGCTTAAAACTTTTACGTGAAAAAGAGGGGGATGGGGGGAAGAGGACACATGCCCGTTTTTTGAGGAATTGTTCCCTGAAGACCCGGAGAATGATGGTGAAGAGTTTTATGCCCAAAAACGCCTAGAAAGTTTAGAAACGGGTGCTAAGGCAGGCGGCGTTGTGCGCTATAGAGCTTGCAAACAAGTTTTTAGATCAAAAAGATGCAGATTTTGACAAATGCCAAGAGTTGCTAGAATTGCTCACCCCCTTTTGGGAGGAGCAACACCACTATGGGGCGTTGGCGATGTTGCTTCAGCTTTTAAAAGTGCAAATCTCTCAATGCAAGGGCGAACAGACTAAATAGCTCCAAAGCAGACTAGATCAATACCTAGCCCGTTTAGAAAAAATGGGTTGCGATCCTAGCGGATTGGAGAAGTATTACTACCAAGGGATTTTTGTGATGGTGGATATTTTGCAAGTAGAAAACGATGGCGTGGTGTTAAACGAAGTGAAGAGCTCTACGGGTGCCTTTAAAGACACCAAGGCACAACCTCCTAAAGAGGAATATTTATGGGATTTAGGTATCCAATACTATGTCCTTAAAGGTTTGGGCTACAACATTAAGGGAGTTTATTTAATCTGCCTCAATCACACCTATACAAGACAAGGGGCGTTAGATTTGAAAAAGTTGTTCTTAAAAAACGACTTTTTAGAGTTTATCAAGGGCTTCCAAAGTCAAATCTCTAAAGAGTTGGAGCGCATGCGCCAAATCCTAGAAAACCCCCAAGAACCTAGTCAAGACATTGGTGCGCATTGCGACAACCCCTACCGTTGCAAAGCTATGGCGTATTGTTGGCAAGAGCAAAAGGGGATTGTCGGCACCAGCCATGTGTTTGCCATCACTAACTTGAGAATGGATAAAAAAATGAAATTTTATCAGAATGGGCAGGTACTCTTCAAGGATTTAACGGCAGCGGATTTAAAAAAGTTGAGCGACAAGCAGAGGCGACAAATGGTGTGTAGCCTCGAGCAACAAACCCACATTAACAAAGAGGCGATCCAAGAGTTTTTAAACACCCTGAACTACCCTCTTTGTCATTTGGACTTTGAAACTTATCAGAGCGCGATTCCCTCATTCGATGGCATGAAACCCTATAGCCAAATCCCCTTTCAGTATTCGCTCCACATAGAGTATGCAGACGGGCGCATGGAACACCAAGAGTTTTTAGCCGAGTGTGGCACAGATGGGCTTAGCTTTGGCAGAGCAGTTAATCAAAGACATTCCAGAAAATGCCTGTGTGCTCGCTTACAACGCTTTTTTTGAAAAAAGCGTGTTGCAAGGACTGGTAGATTTGTTTGCCCCAACGATACCTAAGGTGTCTCAAGCCTTGCTGCAGGTTAGAAATAGGATTTTAGATCTGATGATCCCATTTAAAGAGGGATATTACTACGATCCCAAAATGGGGGTAGCTATTCCATTAAGAACGTCTTGCCCGCTTTGGTGCCTGACTTTGAAAAGACTTATAAGGATTTGGACTTGGTGCACAATGGTGAGGAAGCGATGGCAGCTTACGCTAAAATGTCTAGCCTGCCAAGAGACGAGCAAGATAGATACAAACAAGCACTTTTAGAGTATTGTAAGCTGGACACTTTAGCGATGGTGAAGGTGCTAGAAGTGTTAAAGGGGATATAGAGGCTTTATGGCATTGGTGAGTAGCTTGCAGGCCCTACCCCAACTCCTTTTTGCGCTTGCTCTTGGATAGTTTGGTTAGGGGCTTTGGGCGGCTTAGACTTTTGTTTTTAATGTCCTATACTTTCGATATGCCTCCGCACCTAAACCGCCTATGACTGCATAGAGCACCGGAACGATATGGTAATGATGTGGTTTTGTTTTAAATGTGCGGGTAAAGGTTTTCTGCCCGGTTTGGCTTTGCCTTTAACCTTAAAAGTGTTTTTTTGGCATTGCTGGCATTCTTCAAAGCGTCCTAGATAGTTTTAGGGGTGTTTTCATTCATTGAATTGCTCCTTGTATTAGGGTGTTTAAAAGGCGTTGGTATTCCGTGATGGAAGTCTTGTAATGGAGTCTGGAGAGCGGGGTTTGTAAAGAGAGTTCTTTAAAGCTCAGTCCCTTACGCATGGAGTTTTCTAAAATCTTGGAGCGTTTGAAGAAGAAAAAGTTTAAATCGTTGAAGTTAGATTGCAAGGTAGAACTGGCTTGCTCTTTTTCCTTTAGACTTTGGTAGTCGGTAATAAACACCACCAAAGCATTTTAAAGTCTGCGACTCTTGGATAGCTTCAATAGTTTTTAAAAGGGCGTTGCAAAGAGGCGTGCGGGGGATGGTGGTGGCTTGGCTAGCTTGAGCGATGTCTAAAACCCCACTTTGGACGAAGCCCCCAAAGCCATAGACACAACTATCAATCAAGGGTAGCTACTCGCAGCCCCCTCCTCTCAATTAAGGCCTAAAAGTTGAACACATAGTTCACAAAGACCGACACATTTCTCTTGTAGGCGATGGTTTCTTTAAATGACCCGCCTACTTCTTTTAGCTCTCTTGGCATTAAATCTGCAGGCTAAAGAAGATGTATTGACTATCTTTATTCCAATAGGCAAGCTCCAAGAATTTAAAAACACCCAACAATTTTTCAAGGCATTTAAGGCACTCTATGACTACACGCAAAAATCCTATGTCAAGATATACAAACGCCTAAACATCACGGATGATGACTCATATGTTGATAAATCCGATTTGACTTTGGCCATGGGAGATTACACAGATGCCTCCATTCCCCTAGCCAAAGCCCTAAGACAACAAGTATCACTTGTTTAAAGAGTTTAAACACAAAACCAAAGAGAAGAGCTTTTTTAGCCCATGTGAAGGATATGGCCATGTTCCATGCCCTAGACTCATGGACAATTTGCGTGAAGGAGAAGAAGCAAAGGCGACATTTATTGCCCACGAATTTTTACATATCAACGCATGGCTTTATGCCCCGCTTTTCAACGCCCAAAGGGCTGGGCTAGATGCGATCGCCTATCTCCAACAACTTCATCGTATCGTTTCTAAAACTAATTATCCCCATATTAGAAAGATCGAGTATTTTAATCAAGCAAGGGTATATGAAGAACGGAGAAAAACATTGTCCTCCATGAGCCCTTTAGAAAACGCCTAGTTCAAAATATGCATAATGCGGATATACCCACGGGAATCTTTCATGTAGACTATGTGGTTATTGGGTCTCGCTCGTTTTGAGCACAATTTGTGATGTAGATAAGAAATTTAGAGTGAAAATTTGGTTGTTGCTGAGGGGAGAGGGGTAAGGCTAACAAATCCAATCAAAGGCAAACAAAAACCCCTTGCAAATAAGGTCGCCACTATGATGTAAAAAAATCTAACTCTGCAAAACTGCCTAATCCCCCAAAAGAGTCTTGGCGTTCTTGCAACCCTGCTCGCTCCCCATCTTACAAGCCTTTTTAAAATATTCATGTGCCATTTCTTTATCTACCTCCACACCTTCGCCCTTGGTATACCCAAACTTGGGCTATGATGTAACATGTCCGGCGGCTTTTTGAAAGGATTCAAATGCCTTGCTATAGTCTCCTTGCTTATAATAAGTCCGTCCCTGCTCAAGCAGATCATGGGCACTCTGCGCCCCGCACAGCCCCACAGACAAAACCAGCGCCCATAAGACTTTGATCATACGGCCACAAACCATGCCACTCCTTATAGACTTTTATCTAAATGTCTGGCTAGGGTTTGCACCAGCTGGGCGGTGTTGGTGGTGGTGTGGGCAGAAATAGGCAGAATAAAGGCGGGCTTGGGGTCTAAATCTCTTTCAAAGGCGTTTAGAATATCTGTAAGGGTTTTAGGTTCTAGCAAGTCTATTTTGTTGATCGCCACCCCAAAGGTGCGTTGTTTCAATGTGGGCGAAAACGCGCCCAATTCATGGCGTAAATTTTCATATTGCTCTTTTAAGTCCAAGCCCACATCCAGCACAAAGAGGAGAAACTGCGTGCGCTCGATGTGTTTTAAAAAAGCTAGCCCTAAGCCCTTGCCCCCGCTGGCTCCCTCTATGACCCCCGGGATGTCTGCAATCACAAATTCTTTAAAATCCCCCACGCTTACCACCCCTAAATTAGGCACTAGAGTTGTGAAGGCGTAGTTAGCGATCTTGGGGCGCGCATTAGAGATCACGCTAATTAAAGTGGATTTGCCTACATTGGGCAAGCCCACCAAGCCCACATCGGCAATCAGCTTTAGCTCTAAGCGCACGCTCAATTCCACCCCCTCTAGCCCCTTTTGGGCGTAGGTGGGGCGTTGTTGCACGGCGTTTTTAAAGCGCGCATTGCCCATCCCCCCCTTGCCCCCCTCTAAAATCTTAATAGGCACGTTACATTCTATGAAATCCCCTAACAACTCCCCGCTTTGCTGATTATAAATCTGCGTCCCCGGGGGCACGATGAGGGTAACACTCTCCCCCTTTTTGCCACTGCAATTTTTGGGACCCCCGGGCGCGCCATTCTTAGCTTTGTAATGTTTTTTGCCCCTAAAGGCCCCTAGCGTGTCGGTGTTATTGCTCACCTGCACGAAAACATCGCCCCCATCGCCCCCATCGCCCCCATCCGGTCCGCCCTTGATCACAAATTTTTCGCGCCTAAAACTCACCGCACCCGATCCGCCCTTGCCAGAGGCGATGACAATTTCTACGCTATCGACAAACATGGACTAGGAAAAGCGTTGCATGGATTTTTCTAAATGGGGCACGGCGTGTAAGAGTTTTTTGGTGTAGGGGTCTTTAGGGTCGCTTAACACACTCTCCACATCGCCGCGTTCTACAATCTCGCCCTGATACATCACCAAAATACGATCGCTGATATGCTCCACCACGCCCAAATCATGGCTGATAAAGACATAGGTTAAGCCCATTTCTTTTTGCAAATCTAATAGCAGATTGAGCACTTGGGCTTGGATGGAGACATCTAAAGCCGAAACGGGCTCATCACAGATCACCACTTTGGGGTGGATGATGAGTGCGCGCGCAATGCCAATGCGCTGGCGTTGCCCCCCTGAGAATTGATGGGGGTAGCGGCCGATCCACTCGCGTTTAAGCCCCACACTATCCATCATCTCTAAAACTTTTTCGTGCCGCTCTTGTTTGGAAAAATTTGTGTTGAGCAAAAGGGGTTCGGCGATGATGTCCCCCACCTGCCACCTAGGGTTCAAGCTAGAATAGGGGTCTTGGAAGATTATTTGGACATATTTTCGGTATTCCTGCCAATCAGTTTTGCTAAATTGGGCTAGGCTCTTGCCCTTGAATAAAATCTCCCCCCCGCTAGGGCTCTCAATCCCCATTAAAAGTTTGGCAGTGGTGCTCTTCCCACACCCACTTTCCCCAACCACGCTCAAAATCTCCCCATCATGCACCTTGAAGGTGATGTCTTTCACGGCGTGGATCTGTTTGGCTTCTTTAAACAAACCTTGAGAAATATGGTAGGTTTTTTGTAAATTTTTGGCTTCTAAGATCATCGAATCTCCCTGGGAAATTCTAAATAATTGACATTCTCATCCACGGTTTGGAGGCGTTTTTTGCGGTGTTCCTTGCCCGGTTTGGGGATCGCATTGAGCAGGGCTTGGGTGTAGGGGTGGCGCGGATTACTGAAAAGCTCTTTGGCACTGGCTTTTTCTACCACATGTCCCTTATACATTACCACCACCGCGTCCGCTAGCTGGGCGACAACGCCTAGATCGTGGGTGATAAAGAGGATCGAAGTCCCCTTAGTGGCTTGTAACTCCTGCATGAGTTCTAAAATTTGGGCCTGAATGGTAACATCTAAAGCGGTAGTGGGTTCATCGGCGATCAAGAGTTCTGGAGCGCACACCATTGCCATGGCGATCATCACCCTTTGGCGTTGCCCCCCGCTGAGTTTAAAGGGGTAGTCATGGTAGCGTTCTTTGGCATGCGGGATACCCACACGCTCCAACTCGGCCAAAGCGCGCTCGTAGCGTTCTTTGCGGTTCAAATCGGGGTGGTGGATTTTAAGCGCCTCGCTGATTTGAAAGCCGATCGTGTAAGAGGGGTTAAGGCTGGTCATGGGTTCTTGAAAAATCATGCTGATTTTCTTGCCCCGAATCTCTTGTTGCATTTGTTTCTGGCTGAGCTTGAGTAAATCCTGCTGTCTAAACTCGATCACCCCATCTACAATTTTACCGGGCTTGTCAATGAGACCTAGAATGGAAAGCGAGGTGATACTTTTCCCACTCCCACTCTCTCCAACAATACACAGAGTTTGAGATTTCTTGAGCTCAAAGCTCACCCCATCCACGGCTTTATTGATTCCCTTATCAGTAAAGAAGTAGGTTTTAAGGTTTTCCACCTTGAGTAGGGTTTCAGACATAGTAACTCCCTAACGCGTGTGTTTGGGATCGAGCGCATCCATGATCCCATCGCCCAGCAAGTTAAAGCCCATCACCGTCAAAAAAATCATACCCCCCGGGAAGATGATGAGCCAGGGAGCGGTGGTGATGTATTGCATCGCGTCCAAGAGCATCGCGCCCCATTCGGGTGTGGGGGGCTGTGCGCCCAAGCCCAAAAAGCTCAAACCAGCCGCCTCCAACACAGCAGAGGCAAAGCCCATCGTGGCTTGCACAATGATGGGCACGGCGCAATTAGGGAAGATGACCCTAAACATCAGGCGCAAATGCCCCGAGCCATTGACTTTGGAGGCGATGACATATTCTTTTTCTTTTTCGGCTAAGACAGAGGCGCGTACAATGCGGGCAAACCCGGGAATCCCCACAATACCGATAGCTAACATCGCGTTAAACAGGGAGGGCCCCAAGATCGCTACCACGATAATAATGAGTAAAATGGAGGGTAAAGCCAACATTAAATCCATCAAACGCATGATAATCATGTCCGTGCGCCTGCCAAAATAACCCGCCAAGAGCCCAAAGACAATCCCAAAAGAGACAGCAATGCCGATGGAAATCACTCCAATAGTCAGAGAAATGCGCGCTCCATAGAGCAGGCGGGTGAAGATATCCCGCCCCAAGTCATCTGTACCCAAGAGGTGTTTAGCACTCCCCCCTTTGTCCCAGGCAGGCAGGGCTAGCCTCTCTTGGGCATTTTGTGCATAAGGATCATGATGGCTGATCACAGGGGCTAGCAGGGCACATAGGATTAAAAAAAGCACAATCCATGCTCCCACCACGGCCGCTTTATTTTTCTTAAATCGCCCCCAAAACTCTGTGATGCGTTCCATCATGAAAGCCTTATTCTGGGGTTGATGAAGGCGTATAGAATGTCTACGATCAAATTTGCAGCGATGAAGATTACTGCTATGATCAAGCTAGAGGATTGGATAATGGGAAAATCACGTTGGTTGAGTGCATTGACCATCCACTTGCCCACCCCCGGCCATGCAAAGGTGGTTTCGGTGAGAATACTTCCCCCTAGTAAGCCCGCAAGCATCAAGCCTACAATGGTGGTAACGGGAATGAGCGCATTACGCAAAGTGTGGATAGTAACCACTCTAAAGGGAGAACATCCCTTGGCCTTAGCCGTGCGCACATAGTCTTCTTTAGCCACTTCCAACATACTGGCCCTAGTCATGCGTGCGATGATGGCGGTGGGAATGGTTGCTAAAGCGATGCTGGGCAGAACTAAATGCTTGATCGTGTCAAGAAAGGCATCGTAATCATGGGCTAACAAGCTGTCTATGAGATAAAACCCGGTAGGTCCATCTAGGTAAAACTCATCGCTCAAACGCCCATAAACCGGAAACCAGCCTAATTTGACACTGAAAAAATAGATGAGTAGTAAACCTAGCCAAAAAACGGGCATGGATACCCCAGCTAAAGCCACTCCCATACTAGTGTAATCAAAAACGCTATAGCGTTTGATAGCCGCTACAATGCCTGCAAAGAGTCCCAGTACAATGGCAATTACAAGGGCGCTTAGGGAGAGTTCAATCGTGGCGGGAAAACGCTGCAAAAACTCGCTCATCACCGGCTCACCCGACATCAAAGACTTCCCAAAATCCCCATGGAAAATGTGATTGATATAGAGAAAATACTGCTCTAAGAGGGGTTTATTCAAGCCCATTTGTTCTCGCAGGGCCTCCACAGCCTCCTTGCTAGCATGCTCGCCCAAGATCACCAACGCGGGGTCTCCTGGCACCAAGTGTACCATGGCAAAGACAATGATACTCACCCCAAACAAAGTAGGGATAGTCCAAAAAACCCGCTTGAGGATAAAACTTAGCAAGGCGTTCTCGCTAGTTTATTTGTCAAAATACACACTGGAGAAGCGGTTCAACTGTACTCCAGTTGCCTTCAAACCTTTCACACTGGCTAAATGTGGGAGAACTTCATCTGGATAAGCCAGGGGAACCCATGGAACATCTTTGTGGAAAATCTCCTGCGCTTGTTCATAAAGCTTTGTGCGTTCCTTTTCATCCGTGATCTCCTTGGCACGGGTGACTAAATCAGAGTAGGCATCGCTCTTGTAGAAAGAGTGGTTCTGTGAGGGGCTCTGCAGAGCTGCGTGTTTGCTCCAGAGCGTGTAGAGAAAATTATCAGGATCGCCCGTATCTGCCATCCAGCCACTGAAGGCGATAGCATGCTCTCCCATAGCCACCTTTTTCAAATAAGCTCCCCACTCAAAAAACTCAATCTTGACTTTAATGCCCACCTTGGCCAGTTGCGCTTGGACGAATTCTGCACCCTTTTTATTATGCCGTGCTGCAGTGAAGAGAGTGGTTTCAAACCCATCGGGATAACCCGCTTGTTTTAAAAGCTGTTTGGCCTTTTCAGGGTCATAGGGATAGGGCTTTATACTGGTGTTATAACCCCACATGCCAGGAGGTAGGGGATTGACTGCCTTTTTAGCATAGCCTGCATACACGACCTTGATGTAGTCGTCGGCATTGATGGCGTAGTTGAGGGCAAGGCGCACAAGTCGGTTGTCAAAGGGCTTCTTTTGAGTGTTAAGACTGAGCCATACAGTCATCAAGGAGGGGGCTTTGTCAACAACCACGTTAGGAAGACTTTGCAAATGGGGTACTTCGCTGAGATTAGGAGATTTGATCACGGACACTTCTCCCTTTTCCAAAGCGAGAGCTCGAGAAGAAGGATTGGGAATCACACGGATGACAACTTTATCCAAATAGGCTTTAGGACCCCAATACTGAGGATTTTTGACCATGACAACCTTATCGTCTTTAAGCCAAAGAACAAACTTGAAAGGGCCCGTGCCAATGGGTTTCTTGGAAAGCTCGTCTTGCTTACCTTGCTTGGCTAAATGTTGCGCGTAATCCTGGCTTAAGATCGAGAGAAAATCCATCCCTAAATCTGCCAGAAAGGGAGCCTCTGGCTTCTTAAGTGTAATCTTGACGGTATATTTATCTAGGGCTTCAACGCTCTTGACAATGTTAGACATTCCCATGCTTTCCCAATAGATGTAACTCCGCCCCTTGTAGTAAGGATCGCCTCCTACCATTTGGCGTCTGAAAGAAAAGAGCACATCCTTAGCGGTGAGTTCAACTTTTTTGTCCCAGTATTTGGTGGTGTGGAAATAAACCCCTTTGCGTAGGTGGAAAGTGTATACCAAACCGTCACTAGAAATATCCCAGCTGCTTGCTAGGGCAGGCTCAATTTCCGTAGTGCCATATTTGAAACGCACAAGAGTTTCGTAAATATTGCCTGTGCTCGCATAGCTCTCACCATCAGTTACTAATGCCGGATCCATGCTCGAGCCATCCGCACCCCGTGCATAGATCAGAGTTCCTCCGTTTTTACCCTGCGCCCCTAAATTCCCCCACAACAACAGCCACAACCCTAAAAAACCCACAAGCCAATTCTTCATCCACTACTCCTTCCCCTCCTTTAGTTCTGTTAACGCCTTACTTTTCCGCTAATACGCTCACTTTCTTGCGTTCTTTATCTTTGTGGCTAAAACACACAAAGCCATCAACCAAAGCAAAGAGCGTGTGATCCTTACCCATGCCCACATTTTTTCCTGGGTGTATCTTAGTACCCCTCTGGCGCACGATGATGTTACCCGCCCTGACAAACTCCGAACCAAACTTTTTAACCCCTAAACGCCTTCCAGCCGAATCGCGATTATTCTGTGTGCTCCCCTGACCTTTCTTGTGTGCCATGCTTTAAATCCTTTATGCTACGATTTTTGTGATTTTAACGCGAGTGAAATCCCGCCTAAAGCCTCTTTTGGTTTTGCTATCTTTACGGCGGCGTTTCTTAAAAATAATCACTTTTTTGCCCCGTCCCTCATTGATCACCTCAGCTTCCACTTTAGCTCCGCTCACTAGGGGTGTGCCATAAACAACCCCCCCCTCTTTTGACACCGCCAAAACCTGATCTAGCTCCACATGCGCCTTAGGCTCTAGATCGAGCTTGTCCAGTAAAACCACATCCCCCTCTTGTACTTTATACTGTTTGCCCCCATTTTTAAACACTGCGTACATACCAAATCCTAAAAAACAAAATTTCTCCCCATTCTAACACGAAAAAGCTTAAAAGATCAGCCACCATACTGGTATACATCTTGCATGTGTGCATTAATAACTCACATAAAAGGGAAGTTATGCGCATTAGTGATAGTGGCCGCTATAACCAGATGAACTATTACCAAAACGGATTGCAAAATAAACTCAACACAGCTAATACCAAAATTGCTTCGGGTCTAAAAATACAATATGGTTACCAAGATAGCAATGTCAATAACCAGAATCTCAAATATGGTTTTGAAGAAAATACTCTAGATCAAGGCATTGATGTGGCCAAGAATGCCCACACCGCTACGCTCAATGCCGATAAAGCTTTAAGTGAGCTCTCCAGTACGATGGAGCAATTTAAAACCAAATTGATTCAAGCCGCTAGCGATGTGCATTCTACCACCTCCCGCCAAGCTATTGCCCTCGATTTAGAAAAGCTCAAGGCTCACATGATCAATGTGGCTAATACCTCCATTGGAGGTGAATACCTATTTGGAGGCAGTAAAGTCGATCGCAAACCCTTTGATAGTACGGGTAATTACTATGGTAATGATGAGGATCTCAACGCTTTAGTGAGTGCCAATAATCTCGTGCCCTATAATGTAACCGGTCAAGATTTATTTCTAGGCAAAGATTTAGATAAGCAAAAGCACATCACCACTAATATCCGCATGTTCAATCAAAATAAATTACACCCTGATATTATGGACGCGCTCAATAAAACTGCTGAACCTAGTGAGGTTTTTGTGCAGGCAGATGATACTCTGCGTGATCTCATTGGGGACAGCGATGATGACCCTAGCAACGACCCCAAAGAGTATTTCTATTTGCAGGGGGTGCGCCCTGATGGCAACGCCTTTAAGTCGAAGTTCGCCCTAGACAAGGCATATACTAAAAAAGAGGATGCCACTACCATCAGTGATCTTTTAGAGCAAATCGGGAAGGCTTATGGTAATACCTCGACTAACAAAGTCGTGGATGTAAGTTTGAATGCGTGGGGAGAGATCGAAATTAAAGACCTCACTAGTGGCAATGCTACAATTGATTTTCACATGATCTCTAGTGATAAAGATGTGGACAATCTTGAAGAATTGCGCGCCAGTGACGCGCGTGTTACCCACTATGTCAAAAGCCCCTTTCTCACCGATCGTGGTCTTTCAACTTTACATGGCGTGAGCGATCCTTACGATCGCCGCATGCTCGATCTCTCCAGCGCATTTATCACCCAAGACAATATCCCAGCCAACCGCAACACAAAGCTGAGCGCAATTTTGGGTCCTAATGCCGCTGCTCTGGAAATTAGTGGCACACGCCCCAACAATCCAGATGGGACCATCAATACAACTCCCCTAGAACCCCTTGTCTTAAGCACACAATCCACTCTACAAGATGTGATAAACGCTATCAAAGGGCACTTTCAGGGAAATTTGGAGGTTGAAATCTCTGAAGATGGGAGATTGCGCCTTGTCGATCACAATGTCAAAAACACCGCCCATGATAGTAACACCCCTCCCTTTGATGGCCCCCATGGTCTTAGTCTAACGCTTAGAAGTTTAGATGCCAAAGGACAAGAGGTCAAAGCCTTGCCCACAGATTATGCTAGTGAATATCAAAAAACCTACTTCACGCACTCAGGCGCGCGTTTAGTAGGTAATGTTTCTCAGGTAGTGCCCAAAAGCATGGATTATGCCACGGGGGCCACAACACTCTCTGAGGTAATGGGAGCGCAAATTGGGGAACAAAGCTATATCCTCAAATTGCAAGACCACAATGGCGTGCCCTTGCAAGCGCGCTTGTCTTTGGAAGATCGTGGCGCGTTCTTAGAATTGCCCAACAAAAACGGGGGTGCACCCTATCACATCCCCTTGTATAACCGCAATCAAAATCCACCCACTCTTACTAAACCCAATGAAGTTACTTACCGCCAGCTCATGGATGCCATCACCTTAGCAATGAATTACAGCAACCAAGACACTAAAGTTTATGCACGCGCGCAAGCCCATGTGCCCTCTGATGAGAGTAAAGAGGCGTTTCTAGCCTTGCTTCAACAAGCCGATACGCGCGTAGATGTCAATTTAAACGAAAATGGACAGGTGGTGATTCACGATAAAATCCACTCTAAAACTTTAATGCAATTCATGTTCTTTGATAGTCAATCTGATGATTTTTCTGCCCATGTGTTGCAAAAGGACGCACCTTCCATCCGTTTGAACGCCAATAACGCGCTCACCATCGATCAACCCCACATTAACTTTTTCAAGCAGTTAGATGGCGTGATCGATTCAGTGCGCAGAGGGATTTACCGTCCCGATGCCCTGCAAGATAATTACAATGAACACATGCGTAATTTAGGGATTCAGAATAATATTGAGTTGGTGGATCACTTGAGTGATCATATCGAAAAGGTCATCGCCGCTAATGGAGCCCATAGCCGTAGTTTTGCGCATATTCTAAGACGCAATGAGGTGCTCAAATCCCAAGTGCAATCTATCCGGGGCGATACGGTGGGCACAGACATCGCAGAAACCTATAACAAGTTTTCCCAGTTGCGCAATAATTACGATGCCGTGCTCTCTTCAAGTAGCAAGATCAATCAAATGGCATTGAGCAATTACTTATGAGGCACTGGGGGTTCGCGTAAAACCGGTCCCTTAAAGAGATAATACCAGCTTAGTCCATTGGCAATTCTCTCTTGCTCCATGAGGTTTTCGGCCAGTTTCAAATCCTGAGCACTGGGGGAGTGTTTGATCCAAAGTTGGTTTTGCACATAATTTAGCCCCTCTAACCCCCCACTCCCATAGACAAAATCCACCCCATCTACCCCCCTAGCTCCCACCACATCAAAACCTAACGCATGGTCATGGGCGCACTCTTGGGGTATGCTGGCATTGCTAAAGAGAGGCTTGCCAAAGCTGGCATAAGTATAACCCTTAGGTGCGACAAGTTCCATAATTGTGGGCGCAATGTCGATATGCGCGCCGATACAGCGAACCTGTTTGGGTTCTAAAGAGGGGGCGTAGAGAATGAGGGGCACACTCTTTGTCATGTAGAAATTATTCTTGGCATAATCAAAACTGCGATCGAAGTGATCGCCAGTGATGACGAAGAGAGAGTGAGGGAACTTGATACGCGCCTTTTTAATGAAGTCCACCAAGATTTTATCATACCAATAGACATGGCCTAGAAAGTTCGCATCGGGTAAATTCTCCGATGCGGGGGTACGATCCACAAAAGCTTGAATCTCTTCCACAGGCACCCCAAAGGCTTTTAGGTTGACATTTCTGGTTGTGTGGTTGCTCAAGGTCATCACCATAGTGAATGTGTTTTGATCTGAGGGAGTTGCCTCTAAAATATAGTCAAACAAGATATTGTCATGCACACCCCAATTGCTCTCCAAGGGTTTTGGATAAGCCGTGGGATTTGTGGCAAGTTTATGGTGAGCAAATTCGAGCAAGCGGGTGTTGAAGATCAGTCCATCAAACCCTTGTGTTTTGGTGAAGCTATCCAAACGATTCCAAATCCCACTGCCCCCATAGTAAAAGAGATTATGAAACCCCAATCCCTTCATCTGGTTACCAATGGCAGTGGGCAGAGAGGGGATTTTAACTCCCATATTGACAAAATTCGTGTCGTTAATATTAAAAAGCCCGGTGATTTGCACATCGAGGCTTTTCACCGTGCGCCTTGCATTTTCTAAAAACAGCGGGAAAATAAAGCCGTGTTGGTGGTCATTGAGCCCTTTGAGTGCGCTGACTAACCCGATCGAGTCAAATTTGGGATCAAAATGCCATGTGGAGAGGGATTCTGAGACAATGTAAAAAACATGGGTGATGTGAGGGGATAGGGGATTGTGGCTCTGTTGTTTGAGTAATTCTCTAAGATCGAGGGGAAAAGAAGTTCTGGGAGGGAGATGAAAATACTCTTGAGTCGCCTGCAAGAGTGGCTTAGAGCTAAAGCTAGCAAAATGAATCTGGCGACTTTTGCGATAATCCTTAAAGACCAGATAGAGATTGCGAAACGCCCCGGGAGTTACTTTGCGCAAGAAAGGATTTTCAGCGGGTTGGACTATAAAATCCAAGGATACCCCGGTCAGCCCCAAGCGTGAATTGATTGAAACGAGCATAAAGAGCGTAAAAGAGAATAATACAGCACTCAGGGCAAATTTAGGGGGGAAGACTTGGAGAATTGTGTATGCATGGGTCGCTAGGTGCGTAGCTTTTAGGTAGAGCCTAAAACTTAAAGCACTTAAAACCAGCCAGATTAAAACTTTTGTGCCGATGAAATACTCCCCCGTAACCGCCATACTCAAGAGTGTCTTAGGGCTCTCGTCCAAGATTTCAAGCAAATTTGCATTAAAGACATCGCCATAAATGCTATAAAAAGTCATGTTGGCAAGTTGTAGGAGCAGACAGAACGCGATACTAAAACAGGCATAGGAAGCAAGTAACTTAGATCGTAAGCGTGTGGGGGTAAAAAGTCCTAGAAGTAAGAAGAGAAGGCCAAAAATGGCTACAATGCGATTGTCATATTTGACTCCATCGCCTAGCACCTGCCAAATAGCCCCCCAGAGTGTACTAACACTCTGGGCAAGCGCACCCTTGTAAATGCCTGTGTAAGCAATAAAACCCAGTCGCAAGCAGATAAAAAATGCGCTCAAGAACAAGCTAAAGCATAACGCCCCTAGGCCAAGATTTAAAAGTTGTTGGGAGAGAGGTGTGCGGGGGTGCCGTGCCATCACTCTGGTTTGCGTGCTTTTAATTCAGCAATATCATTGGTATAGGATTTAATTCTCTCTTGGGTGAGTTTGGAGTCTAGGTGTCGCATCACAGCTTGAAAGATGGTATTGAGTGCTTTTTTCACCGCGTCGTTAGAATTGTCTTTTCCCTTATACATGGAGCTCAACAAGCCACCAGTATGCTCCGATCGGCTAGATTTGACAAAGGGTTCTTTTACATCAATTTCACTTAAATCAATCATAAACGAATCTACAGACTCCCCGCTTACGGGTTCTACAAACACCACTTTCACATATCCCATGGCCAATAATGTGCCCTTCATGACATCCATGCCCGTAGAGAAGATGAGTCCGGGGCTGGATTTTTTTTGTTCTGTGGTTTTAGGGTCTGGCCTGAGCACAATTTCCCCACTGATTTCTAGGGCTAGATAGTTGTCGCGTTTTTGCGCAAAAGTCAAATCGCTCTTATCGCTCACATCAAGAGGATTTACCTTGTAACCCTGATTTTTGAGCAAATCCTGAATCTTGAGCGCGAGCTGTTGCCTGAATTGATTCTCGTATTCTTTGGCGACATTATCACTATACTGCAAGACAGGCTTTAAGAGAATAATTTGCTCGTGAGTCATCGGGGCTTGATGCGCACTAGTTTGGTAGGTTAGTCGCAGGGGGACTTCATTAGTGATGGTGATCTCAGGCCCACACCCTGCCAGTACCACACACAACCCTGCCCCTAGTAATCGCCGTTTCCACATTTATTTACTCCTTGTCAATGGTATAATTGCCGCTCTTTCCCCCACTTTTATGCTCTAATTGTATCTCTCCCATTACCATGCTTTTATCCATGCCCTTGGCCATGTCATAAATCGTTAAGAGCCCTACACTCACTCCCATAAGGGCCTCCATCTCCACACCCGTTTGCCCCTGACATTGCACTTGTACCCGCACCAACAGGGCACTCTCAGAGGGACATTCCAGCACCTGCGCGTGCACCCCGCTCAAATTCAGAGGATGACACATGGGAATGAGTGCGCTGGTCTGTTTAGCCCCCATGATGGCCGCAATGATGGCCGTTTGAATCACAGGCCCTTTTTTGAGTGCGTTGTCCAAGATAGCCTGATATACTTGAGCATTCATGTAAATCTTGCCACTGGCAATGGCTACGCGTTGTGTAGAAGCCTTAGCGCTCACATCGACCATGGTGGGGTTGTGGCTACGATCCAAATGGTTGAGTGTCATTTTTGAGGGCGAAACACTTGGATATTCTCAGAGTTACCCTCAATATAAGCTCCTCCGATCAAATCGATGCAATAAGGGATAGCAGGAAAAACCACCTCTAGGCATTCTCTAATGCTTTTGGGTTTACCGGGCAAATTGACAATGAGGCTTGAACCTCTGATACCTGCACTCTGGCGGGATAAAATGGCGGTGGGAACATATTTTAGGCTAGCCATGCGCATCAATTCCCCAAAGCCGGGCAACATCTTAGAGCACACCGCCTGCGTGGCCTCAGGAGTTACATCTCTGGGGGCGGGCCCCGTCCCTCCCGTAGTTACAATGAGATCGCAACGCTTTTCATCACTCAGGTGTATTAGGGTTTGTGTAATACTCTCCTGTTCATCGGCTATGAGCGCGTATTCAAATTCCAAAGGGTTGCAGATATAACCCTGCAAAACTTCGCGGATTGCTGGTCCCCCTAAATCCTCATACACTCCCAAGGACGCGCGATCACTGGTTACGACAATCCCAACCTTAATACACTCCATGCATACCTTTCAGCTTAATAACCCACTTCCCCTCAAGGGATGTCCCTGATCTTGCGCGTAAACCCTCTGCTCGCCTTGCAAATAATACTTCCAAATAGGCGCACTCTGCTTGAAATCTTCAATGAAAGCGCCGTAAATTTCCAAAGGGGCTTTGCGGTGTTTGGCTATCAATCCCACCATGTAAGAACTCTGGTGCAGAGCGACATCCCCCCTTGAATGCGCCATTTTGAGCAGCACTCCTCGAGCTTGCGCTTTGCGCTGCCATCCTTCAAACCATGCTTGCAATAAGGGCATGTACAGCTCAAAACTCAACCCCCTAAAATCTTCTTCTTGAGCACGCACCACGCCCGTAAAGACGCACAAAGCCCCGTAATTATGCGTAGCACACTCGCGCTCCCACTGCGCATAAAGCCCTGTTGTGTCCAAGCCACCCTCAAAAATCTCTAGCAAACTATCCTCCACACACAGGAGGCAAGATCACCACCTTATCGCCGTCTCTGAGAGGTGTGTGGATATTTTCGACTAAAACCCCATTGATCGCAATGGCACTGAGGGGTAACCAAGGTCTGAGGCTCTCCTTTTGCGTTAAAATGGCTTTGAGCGCGCTAAGATCGCCTATTTCAAGCTGCATATCCTCTTCTGGAATAGGTCCTAAAAATTCTACACTAATCATCAAAGTAAATGCCCCATTCTATTTTTCTTAGTTTCCAAATACTGCCTATTATGGCAATTACTCTGCACAATAATACTATGCCGTTCCACTCTCACAAAGGCGCTCAGAGCCTGCACTTTCTGGGGATTGTTGGTGAGTAAGTGGATGTGCTGGATGCCATAATGCTCCATAATATCTTTGACAATATCATAATCGCGCTCATCATCCTTAAAGCCAATAGCGCGATTGGCTTCGATAGTGTCATAACCCTGATCCTGCAGAGCGTAGGCATTAATTTTATTAAACAGCCCGATGCCACGCCCCTCTTGGCGCAAATAGATAAGCATGCCCCCTTGAGGGTGGGCTTGAATTCTCTGCAAAGCCATCTCTAATTCTTCACCACAATCGCATTTTTGTGATCCAAATACATCTCCAGTTAAGCACTCCGAATGCAAGCGCACCAAGGGAGGACTGGATAAATGTGCAGTGAACACCACGAGATGATCGAAACTCTGACCCTCCTTGGTTTCTCTAAAAGATTGGATGCGGAACTCCCCAAACTTAGTGGGTAACCCCGCTTCGCTGGAAACCTGTACACAACGCTCCATGAAACTGCCTTTAAAGGTGGTATTCCACCACTTGAAGGTGATATTATGGTGAAAATCGCTTAACTTTGCTTGAAAGTGTTTTTGTTGTGGATTCCCAATGCTCTTGCCAACCCTAGGTTTTGGATCACAAAGCCAATAAAATCCATGCCAAAGAGCGCAAGAGTGCCAAGGCCTTTAGAGTCACATAACCTCCCATGACGGTTTTGAATGTAGCGGGTTCCATGGAAGAATAGCTCTCCTAGTAGAGGTCCCATAGTGGGTGTGCAGATGAGGTCTTGCCAACTGGGGATTTCTACAAAGGCCTCTAGGCCATATTCCCAAAAAAAAGTAGATACTAAAAAGGTGAAAAAGACACAGGCGCGCTTGCGATACCCTGCCACTCTAGCCTGCATGTAGTAAATCGCGCCAAAATAGGGGTGCAAAACTCCATTAAAGATAAAGAGATCGTGATCAAGCTGTGGCCCCAAGAGTACATTTTGACACCAACTCAGCCATCCAAACTTTTCTTTACTCCAATGTGTGATGCTCTCAGGCATGAGGTACAATCCCACAATACCTAGAATAAAACACAGTCCTAAAATCCCCACACTTGCACTTAGGTATTTGAAACGATGATTGGGGATATAGTAGCGCATGACGACGGGTTTTAGGTGCCTAGGAATCAATCTCTACAACAACCTTTCTGTGATGATCTGGACGCGCACCGCCACGGCAAATGTGAGACGCACCTCCCATAGCCAAAAATCAGGGATGGCCTCCCACCCAAAAGACCTTATAACCCCCACTCCAAGAGTTAACACCCCAACTCTTTACACACCGCACTTCCCGTATTTATAGCACAAATTTGCCACATGCAGTCTTATGTCCCCATGCTTTAGGTTTGTGGGCTTTAGAGCACAAAATGTAAGTATTTTGGAATTTTTTGCTAGATTTGTTAAAAATCATTAAGATTTTACTGCTATATTTCTTTCTTGTTTTTGGAGGAAATATGGCAGTCTTTGGCAAGTTGGATTCTCTTGAGCCCTTGTTTGGTAAAACTTTGGAGTTGGAATCTCTATATGCATACCTGCACAGCGTGTTGGAGGAGACGCACACGCATCATCAAGGTCTTATGCGGCAAGAGGTGGGGTCTTTTAGGCGGGAGTTAACGCATGGGATGCATGCTATGGAGATCGTCTACTACCCTGTGCATGGGGTTTTAGAAACACATAGGCACTATGTCGATTTTTTATTGGTGGTGCAAGGAAGCGAGCTGGTGGTGTGGGGAGATCGCCACGATTTAGAGGTCAAGAACCCCTATGATGCTAAACTAGACCAGGAAACCTATGAGTCTAGTTTAGATGTGTCTGAATTGCGCATGCGCGCGGGGATGCTGGGTATTTTTTTAGAGAACGATGCCCACACAACGCGGCCATACAATGAGCAGATTGTGCGCAAGGTGGTGGCTAAAGTACCCAAAGACCTGATCAAGTTGAAACTATAAGAGCGTGTCGATGAGACTATGTTGGATTGTGATCGGATGGATGTTTGGAGTGTTGGGGGCTAGCACTCTGGAGGGGGTGTATGAAACCCAATCCTTTCTTTATATGAAGAGTTCTTATGTGGAATTTTTCAAGTATAAGGGCAAGTATTATGCCTATGGAATCGCCAATGTGGATGGTTCAAAAGCCCAAAAAGATATTTATAATAGAGATCCTGCTCTGCGCGATCGCAGTGATAAGGGAGTGGTATTTCTTTACGATTTAACCTATGTGGATGAGAATACCTACAAGAATGGTAAAGCCTATAATTTCTACGATGGGCGGACTTACTATGTGCAGGTGCGTCAAAAGAAGAACGGTGACTTAAAATTCTTACCTAGCTTCGATCGGCGCGGGTTTTTTGGCAAAACTTTCATCTGGAAAAAAGTAGACGATGCCTATCTCAAAGAGCATGGCATTACTAAGCCAGACTTCTCCAGAGTCTTAGAAACTCTCAAAGAAATCCAGCGGGAGGGTTCTTAAAGTCCTAGATATCTGAGAGCAATTTTCACCGCATTGCTGGCCGCGCCCACTCTGAGCTGATCAGCTACACACCACAAGTGCAAAATTTTAGGATCGAAGAGATCGGATCGCACACGCCCTACAAAGGTTTGATCTGTATGACTGGCACTAAGGGGCATGGGATAGAGATTTTTGCTAGGATCATCTAAGAGCACGATATTAGGCGCACTTTTGAGCACTTCTTGGGCTTGATAGGCGTCTATAGTCTGTTTGAAATGAATACTAATACTCTCGCTATGGCTACGCAAAACAGGCACACGCACACAGGTCGCGCTGATGGGAAAATCTGCATGCATGATCTTATGGGTTTCTTGCACCATTTTCATCTCTTCTTTAGTGTAGCCAGAGGGCATGAAAATATCAATTTGAGGAATCACATTTAAGGCTAGGGGGTGGGGAAAGACTTGACTCTGCTGGCTACCTGCCATTTGGGCTTGCAGTTCTTCGATCCCTCGTTTGCCAGCTCCACTAGCGGCCTGATAAGTGCTCACACAAACCCGCTCAATTTCAAAAGCTTGATGTAGGGGTTCAAGCACCTGCACCATTTGGATAGTCGAGCAGTTAGGATTAGCGATAATGTTTTTAGGGCAATTTGTTAAATCCTGCGCGTTGACCTCTGGGACCACTAAGGGGATGTCTTTTTCTAGGCGAAAAAAGCTAGTGTTATCAATGACCAGCGCGCCTGCCTTAGCCGCACTAGGAGCAAAGAGCTTACTCACTCCACTCCCCGCGCTAAAAAAGGCGATGTCTATACCCTCAAAACTCTCATGGGTGGTTGGTAAAATCTCATATTCTTGCCCCATAAGTGTGAGTTTTGTCCCAGCACTTCTCTTGCTAGCTAGGGGTTTGAAACTCTTAAGAGGAAAATGCCATTGCTCTAAAAGTGTGATGATCTCCAAGCCCACCGCCCCGCTTGCCCCTACAAGGGCGACATTATAGCCCTTCATTCGCTCACCATCGCCAATGCGCCCAAAAAGCTCAAATGATTCACCTGCACCCCCGTCGTCATGTTCTTGAGGGTTAAGCTCTTGTTACGCACTTCTTCTTCTCCTAAAACCACCACAAATTCATGCCCCTTTTGGTTAGCATAACTGAAGGGTTTTTTGAGTTTTTCGATTTCAGGGTAGAGTTCTGCATTCACATCACTTTGGCGGAATTTTTGGGCAACTTGACTAGCATAGGCGAAGTGGGAGGGGTGCATGCACACCACTAACACCCGCGCGCTCGTGGATTTACTCTCCACTAATTCGAGCTCCTCTAAACCCACTAGCAAGCGATCTAGCCCAATAGATGCGCCCACACCGGGCAAACTCTGGGTGCTAAAGCTCTTAGAAAGATTATCATAACGCCCCCCTGAACATACACTTCCCAAAGTCGCTAGGGCATTGAGGGTGGTTTCATAGACGATCCCGGTGTAATACCCAAGCCCCCTAGCAATGGAGAAATCTACTTTAAAATGCTCAGGATTGATTTCTAAAGAGAGGAGGAGATTAAAGAGGCTCTCTAACTCCTCCAAGCCCTCCTTTAAAGTGGAGTTATAAGCTTTCAAATAAGCCACGCTTTTAAAAAATTCTAAGGGGTCGCCATTTTGCTTTGTGTTGATGATTTCTAGCAGGTCTGCAAACTGCAACTGCGGGAAAAGGGTTTTGAGCTCCAAGAGCACGCCCTCCTGACCGATCTTGCTCAGTTTGTCCACCACCCGCAAGAGCGCGTGAATTTCCTCTTGAGTGTGCAAACCAAAGTGTTTACATAGGCCATTTAAAATCTTGCGGTGGTTGATCCACACACTGAATTCATCTAAGCCTAAAGCTTTCAGGCTAGCGATGATCACCTGAATGATCTCGCTATCACAGAGCAAGCTCTTGCTCCCGATGAAGTCAAAATCGCATTGGGTAAACTCTCGATAACGCCCTCTTTGGGCACGCTCCCCTCTAAAGACATTGCCAATGGCGTAGCGTTTAAAGGGTAGACCTAAAGCGTGGTGGTGCTGGGCGATGAAACGGGCTAGGGGGATGGTCTGATCAAAGCGCAAGCCCACTTCTCTTTTGCCATGATCTTTAAACAAGTAGATTTCTTTTTGAATCTCCCCCTCCTCTTGGGTTAAGATGGAGGCGTATTCCAAATGAGGAGTTTCAATGGGCACAAACCCAAAACTTCTAAACACACTGGCTAGTTTATCTAGCACCGCTCCCTTAGCCATCGCCTCTTTGGGGAGTCTATCTCTAAAGCCACTCAAGGTTTTAGGGGTGATCATAACGATCCTTTATTGAAATGGGCCAATTATAGCAATTTTAGAAGAGGACTAAAAGAGTCCTTCTTTATGTCGTCTTAAATTCGTTGGTTTTATGGTAGATTTGTTCGACAACACTCTTAGAGTGTTCCATCATAAGCTCCATTTTATTAGCATTCTTAAGCGTGTCGCTCGCAGAAACTTCCACAGAAACCACATCGCCTATAATTGCTTGCGTATTGTGCCCAAGCTTGATAAAGACCAAATTGACCTCTTTGATGCGCTCGATCAGATTTGCCAAATACGCGGAAGTTTTGATAGAGCTTTCTTGCACAGATGCGCTTAAGGCACTAGCCTCTTCAATACGCGAGGTTTGTTGCCCCATTTTATTTCCAACCTCGTCCACATCTTGCATGATGGTCGAGATAGTGGTGCTAACTTCCATCAATGCTTTTTGGGTGCGCGCAGCCAGATTGCTAACTTCTTGTGCCACTACAGCAAAACCTCTTCCATGTTCGCCCGCGCGTGCCGCTTCAATAGCTGCGTTGAGCGCGAACAAATCCGTTGCTTGGCAATTTCATCAATGGTTTGCAAAATATTCTTAGCGTTATTCGCACTTTGATTTAATGTTCCCATCTGAAGAGCGAGCTCTCTTTCATTGTGCGCGTCCTCTAAAATCGCCTCATGCAATCTATGCACGCCGTTTTTACTTTCCTCCAATAACACCAATGCCTTTCCAAGTTCCGCGATTACCCCTTCAACATTGATGTTAACCTCATTGATGTCATTAGAAAGCTTTGTTCCCTCATTTTTAAAAGGTTAAAATCGCGCGCGCGCATGCGCCCGTGAAGGTGGATCAGCCCCAAGAGGAGTCAGTTTGCTTAAACGAAAAAATTGCAAATCCCTGGATTAAGATCGGAATGCAGTGCTGACGCACTGCTTACATATTGTCTGTGGGGGGAAAACCCCCCACACCCCCCTTTAGCTTTTGAGATGAGAAAATTGAGATTAGAAGGTCATAGAACGCTTTTGGGGTGTAAGTAGTTGGTATGGGTTGAGGGTGTTGTGTTGATTGTAGAGCTTTTTAGAGGGGTTTATGAGGGTGTTTTGGAGTGAGGGGAGATCAGGTGTTCTTTGGGAGTAAAGACAAGGCATACAAGGCATAGAGCATAACACATTGGAGACACTCTACAACACACTTATATGGTTTGAGATAGGCTTTGAAAGTGAGATTTTAAGAGATTGGGCAGTGTAGAACTAGGCAACACATTGGGGGAATTAGCGGTTAGGTGAGCTTGTAGAAACTTGTAGATAGGAGAGTTTTTGGGTTATATGCTCTAAAACGCTCTAAAATCGATTCTAAGCGCATTTGAGGGTAGGGGGTCTAGGTATGGTTTTTGTCTAAGTTGCGCTCTATGAGCTTGTATAGGGCTGAAAACGCTATGTATTCTCTTGAGTGGGTTATGGGTTGTCTAGATTGTTAGCTTTTATGTTCTTAAGAGCAGAAATCATATAGGCGAACATTAGGCTTAGAGCCTAGCAGTGAACCTGAAGTACTCATAAGCCCACTGGGTGTTCGTTGTTACATGGGAGATGTTCCATCCATTTGTGATATCATTACTGGTTTTTGTTAACATGAATTCCGTAGATTCTAAAGAGGAGGTTTAGTGCACAGCGGTGAGATCCAGATGAACCACTTCATGTACGCGGTCTGGAAGGGCGTGTCTTTAAAATCCCTGCTTATCAAAGGGGCTATCGTTGGACCAAAAAGGAAGTGCGAGCTTTGTTAGAAGATGTTGTAGATTTCATTCAAGAAAGCAAGCAAGAGAAAGACTTTTATAGCCTACAGCCCATTGTTGTGAAAAAAATAGAGGAAGGCGGGATTTACCATGTCATCGATGGACAACAACGACTCACCACGATTTTTTTAATTATCAAATATTTCGAGGGTAGGGATTTATTCACCCTCCATTATGAAACAAGGGGGGGAAGTTTTCAATTTTTACAAAATATCCAAGAGCAATCCGCACAAAACAAAAGTCTGAATATTGATTTTTACCATTTTAGCGAGGCTTACAGAGCGATTAAAAAATGTGTAGAAGAGGAGAAAAAGGAATTTTTTGATACTAAAAAACAGGAATTTTTAGACACTTTATATGATAGGTGCAAAGTGCTTTGGCATGAAAGTCAAGATAAAGAAAAAGAGGTGTTTGTACGTCTTAATAGCGGAAAGATCCCCCCAATGGAAGCAGAAAAGATCAAGGCGTTATTTTTGATTAAGAGAGATGAGGATTGTGAAGAGGAGGTCAAGAGAAGGGCTGAAAAATGGTACATGGCAGAGAAGGGGGCTAGGGAGAATAGGGATTTTGTTTTTTGTGTGTTAGAGCGTGTAGAGTCAAAAGACATCATGCGCACAACAGAGTCTGTGGGGGATAAGAAGCCAGTTTTATCAGACGACATCCAGAGGATTACGGCTTATCTAAAGGCAGTTGTGCCCTATCGAGACGAGGCGGATTATCTGTTTGATTATTTTTATAAACAATATAAAGATAGATCTATGAGTGGTGAATGGGGGAAGCTTGAAGAGGCGATGGACACGCTTTCTGGCTTTGCTTCGAATAAGGGTAGTGAACTTGTAGAGCGACAAATTTTTCACTATCTCGGCTTTTTAATTTATGCCGGTGGCAGGGTATATGATTTGTACAAACGATGGTTGACGCATCCTGATGAACAAGAGTTTGCTAACTACCTTTTTGAACAGGTGCAAAAGAAAGTCCAATCCTCGTTGTATAAGAAGAAAATAGAAGAATTGACCTATCATGAAGATAAAGATAAGCAGACTCTACAAACTCTCCTCTTACTTTTTAACTTGGCTTATCTCATTGCTGACCAGTCTTCTAATGTCTATTTTCAATTCAACCGCTTTGTCTTAGAGCAGTGGAGCTTAGAGCACATCTATGCACAAAACTCTAAAAGTGTGTGTTCTACTGAAGATCAACGGCAAGCTAAGGAAAAAGAGGAAGAAATCAAGGAGTGGCTCAAGGAGGTACAAAAATATTTAGAAAACGATCTGCTTTACAGGAAGATATCTACTTCTCTTAAAAAAACAGGAGAGAAATTTTTTCAATATTTGGGAAGTCAGAACTTATTAGGCATGATCGATAAGGATTTTAGCGACCACCGGTCGTTGCACCGTCTACAAAATCTCACTTTACTAGATGTGGAATCCAATAGCGCGATAGGCAACCTCATCTTTAGTCACAAGCGAAAGGAAATTGAAAAGCGCAAACACCAAGATAAGTTAATCCCCATTTGTACACAAAAAGTGTTTGAAAAGGCTTTTTCACAAAATATAGGCAACCCGGATGTTTTTACAACAAAAGATCAAGAAGACTATTTGGACAAAATCATAGAGTACTTGGAAAAGTACGGCATCAATAAGGACAATGGATGACCTTTTTAGAATTTTTAGATCGTTTTGCCCATATAGAAGTCCCCATGTTGCAAAGAGATTATGCACAAGGAAGACGATCCCAAGAAGGTGTAGCTGATAATTTTCTACATGCCCTTTTTCAAGTTGTGATGGATGGTGGAAAACGTTTGCACCTTGATCTCATCTATGGCTATGAAGATGGAAAAATATTCAAACTCATCGATGGACAGCAACGCATCACGACTCTGTGGCTTCTGCATTTTCTTTTGTATAGAAGGGCAGAAGGGTTAGGTGCCATAAGAGGACAGCTAGCCAAGTTTACCTATCATACACGGGAGAGCTCTAAGGAGTTTTGTGAAAAACTTTTAAATAAATCTGATTCTTTTTCAACTGACCAACAACCCAGTAAGACGATCTTACAAGGAGGGAAATTTGGGAGTAAAGAGAATCTTAGAAACGATGCCACTATTAAAGCCATGATCCGCACCCTCGATCGCCTATACGAACACTTGCGTCCCACCAAGGACATGGAGTCCTTAAAGAATATAAATGTCTTAAAAAGCAGATTAGATCACATTTCTTTTAGTGTGATTAACATGGGCGCATTAGGATTGGGTGAAGAGCTTTACATTAAGTTAAATGCGCGTGGCAAACTCTTGAGCAAATTTGAAAATCTTAAAGCTTTTATAGAGCAGACTAATATTTCTCATGATCTCTTGTGTGCTATTGACAATAAATGGAGTGATTACTTTTTTGATTCAACGCAGCCAGAGACTTTTGATCCGCGCTCTTTTCACTTTTTACACTACGCCAATGCTTTTTTTTATGCTAGACAAATTGTGCAGAGAAAAGACAGAACAAGAGATAGAGAAAGAGATTAAGCCCATACTTGACATAAAGCACCCCATAGACAAGTTATACACCCCTCTGCGACAAGAAGCCAACCTATCTTTATTGGATAGAGTGATAGATGCGTTGCAAACATGGCGTGATTTAAGAGATCTAAATCCTATATTCAAAAGCCATGATTTTTTCACCAATAAACTTGAAAAAAAGGAAATTTGTTATTTTTTCGCATTGTTATTTGTACTCAAAAAACACCCAAAGGTCGAGTTGAACCAAAACTTGCGAGATTATTTTAGAGTGGTGCGACATCTTGTCGAGAATGATGTTAATATCCAAGATAGGGATATCCCAAAGTTTTTCAGGCACTTAGACTTTGTGTCTAATGCCTTTTCTAGCGAACATATAGAGGGTGGTGTTTATGCATTTTTAGCTCAACAATTTGAACATTTTAAAGGGGGCACCGATAAGTTTAAGCCAGAGGCAAGAAAAGCTAAATTGATTCTCAAGAGTCGAGAATCTAAGGGGAGTAAGGATTGGGAGGAGATGTTACGGATCACAAGCGAACACTCCTACCTAGTGGGCTATGTGGACTTTTTATTGGATTTTAGTCAAAAAAGTGGCCAAGAAAATTTTGAAAAATTCAAGGCTTATACCCAACTCACTATACAAATTTTAGACACATTTTTTCTCGAAAGCAGTCACGATTTAGGTGTGTTGCAAAGAGCTTGGTTGTGTTTTGGGGATTACGGCATTGAGGTGGATAACAAGTTTTTTGGTAACCGTCATCAAGTGGGGGCGTTTCGGTTTAGAAATCCGGTATTTAAGTTATTTGCCAATAAAACCTATTTCCGCAATTTTTTAGACTACTTATTAAAGGCCTCTCAACAAGATTTGGTGGAGAGAATGCGCTCTATTGTCAGGGATTATATAGCCCAAAGAGAAGAACTGATCAAAAGGTCTTGGTGGGAGCAGTGCCTTCTACAAGACGAAGAATTGTTTAAATATATCAATGCTAACCAAAGCAAAGACTGTGGGCGAATCAAGATGGACGGAGGGCAGGTCTATCTTTTGCAAGCTATAAACAAGAGAAGTCCTTATGTAGATTTGTTGGGCTATGCCTTTTACAAATATTGTCAAAGGAAGAGGTTAGAGGGGTTAGGGGGAGAATATGAGGGTGGGCAGTTTGGCGAACGCCAATTTGTTATTCAAAACTTTGCAGTATATGTGGAACCTAAAGGCATTAGACTTACTAATACTGCAGATACTAATGCTACGGATACCATGGAAGAGGATGCAACAGCACTTAAATTTATCCCGCTCAATCTCCAAAACACGGATGTGTTTCAAGAATTTGAAAGGGCAGTGGTTCAAATCCAAAAAGTTGTCCATCAGTAACAAAAAGATAAGGCTAAGGAGTGTGGGTGAACGCAAGGGGTCAAGGGACGAGAATGATCGAAGTTAGGTGAGAGTGAAGGGTATTGTCGATAGGTGATAATCGCAAATTCTAAGTTGTTGGGCGATAATGTTTTTGAATCATATTGTGGGTAGTGTGAGTGCTTTATCGGTGCTGTCTGTGTTCAATGAATTGTTTTTTTTCTGAGTGACGGTGTAAAATATAAATATTGAAGTAGAAATCAAAGACTACATAGTTTAAAGATTTTGGAGAAATCAAGCCTTAGAGAGAATAGGGCAAAACAAATATGGCCATTAAATCGCTTTCAGGGAGTTATAAATCGGATGGTTGGTGGTTGGGTCTGAGTACGGTTAGAGGGGTTGTAGGAGATATAAGAATTTTTCATTACGATACGATCACTACTAACCCATTTAAGAAAATGTGGGATGTGTGATGTAGCGATGTATTGTCAAGCTTTTTATATTACCGAATGGAAAGTGGTAGATCGATATTCTTCTACTCTTGAGGAAAATTGCGATCGAGTAGGAGGTGCTAGAGATTATGCAGAGAAAGAGTGCATATGGAAATGGTCATGGCATTGACCAAGAATACTCAAAAAATACCAGGAGTATCATGTCAACGAATGTTATCAGAGGAGTGAGTCATGCAAGACTTCTGTGTTAAGGCTTACAAAACATGCAAACAGCACTCTTATAGAGAGTTTTCTAAAATTCACTCTATGGCTTCCTATTTGGCGATGTTCCCCCCAATACTGCCCTATTTTTTCATTGCCCAGTATTCTCAAGAAAACGATTTGATTTACGATCCCTTTGCTGGACGCGGAACGGTTCCCTTTGAAGCCTGTAGAATGGGACGCATTGGTATTGGCAACGATCTTAGTCCATTAGCTTTTTGTTTGATCAAAGCCAAAATAAATATTCCAGAGACGAGTAAAATTAAAAGACGCTTGAAGGATTTAGCGCGCCACTACGCACCTCCCGATATTGAGGGAGTGGATACAGACATTAAAGTGCTCTTTGAAGAGCGCTTAACACTCCCGCAGTTAGTCTATCTCAAGCAAAGCTTAAAACTTTCTAGGTCTGTAGATAATTTCATCATGGCTACTCTAGCAGGGATTTTGCATGGTAAGTGCCGCAAAGATGGCACTTCGATGTATTGTAGCATTGATATGCCTAACACCTTTAGCATGGCACCCAACTACATTAGGGGTTTTGTCGCCAAACACGATCTTAAGAAATTACGCCAAGATGTGTTTCAATTACTAGAGCATAGAATAGACTCTTTATTCACGCCTTCCAAATACCCCCAGCAGAATATGAGCCACTATCAAAGGGGATATTGCTTTAGCACAGATGCCTTAAAGTGTTCCCAAAAAGTGATAAAAAAGTATGGTCAAAACGCCATTTCTTTGATCATCACTAGCCCGCCCTATCTTAAAAATATCTCCTATGGCAAATACAACTGGATTCGCTTTTGGTTATTCCAAGAGGATTTTGAAGGGTTTAAGCAGAATAAATACAGACTTGATGGGCTCAAAGACAATTTAATTTTTGAAAAGTATGCCCATTATCTGCAAGAGCTCTTTAATAGCTGGGCAGAAGTGCTTAAACCCGGCGGGCGCGCAGTGGTGGTCATTGGCGATCTGCACACACTCAATTTAGCCCAAAAAACTTGGGATTGGATACAAGCTAATGGAGGGTGTGCGTTGCGTTTGGAATCTATGTTAGAGGATAACCCAGAGTATAGCGGAAAAACAACAAGAATTTGGGGGGCTAAAAAGGGGCAAGCGACTAAAGTAGATCGAATTTTAATGTTAAAAAAGGATTAGTAGATGGCATTTACAGATTTTGCAACTACAAAAAACTTGGATTTTTTTGAAAAAATCAAGCAAGAAGAGAATTTTGTGGGTAATCTCTATGAATTAGACTACGCACAGGCTAAAATTTTACTCAATGATTATGACAAGAATCAGGTCAAGGGAGTGCCTTTGGGTTGCTTTTTGGTGGCGATTTATAGCAATGAGTTGCGAGAGAATGAGACAGAGGGGGTTTTACTTAGGGTAGTGGGGACTGCTGAAATTCCACAGACAAAAGAGATTATGGAGACCCTCACTAACGCCCACATTGATAGAAAAGAAAACAGAAAAGAGCTCTTAGAGCCCGATGCAATTACTAAATATTTTTACCAGTTTTCAGGTTTGTTGTGCCGTGTTTTGGGGACCTTTTATGTAGAGCAAGACAAACTTGTCTTTGGGACTGATATAGAAAATTTTTTAGGTGTACATCATTACAGGGTGTATAAGCCCCAAAAGACAGAGCTAAACACCATTGTTAATGAAAACACCAAAGATAGCGATCATCTGCGCCAACAAATAGGTAAGCTTAGATACGCCTCAAGCCAATCTTATGACAAAGAGGGGGATTATGCCCCCAATGTCTATTTGCGTGTAGAAGATGTTGTGGCACGTAGGAGTGCCTTTTTTGGGATGACTCGTACCGGAAAATCCAACACGATCAAGATTGTGGTCATGGCGATTGAAAAACTCAACCAAGAACGCAATAAGCGCCATGAGCCACAAATTGGGCAGATTATCTTTGATGTGAATGGAGAATACACCTTTGCTAACCAACAAGATAACACCTGTATTTACGACAAGCTCAAAGATAGGGCGTTGCGTTTTAGCACATCTGTACGCAAGGTAGAGGACCATGAAGATGTGAAGGTGATCCAATATGATTTTTACAAAGAGGAAACTTTAGAGGAATCCTTTGAGTTGCTGTGCGATGAAATTGCGCTGTTAAAACAGGCAGATTATTTTAAGGCTTTTATGGGGGTGCGCATGTTTGATCGTGAGGAAGATCAAGAGGAAGAGGTCAACAAGAAATGTGGGAGCAAGAAACGTGCCAATCAAAGAAAACGAGCTATTTATAAGTGTATCTTACATAGGGCTGGATTTGAACCTACCGACTATAGAGTGCGTTTTTATCGTTTTGAGCTTGCCGATAAAAAACAAGACAAAGAAGATAAGGAATACCATAAACCCCACGAGGGAATCTCTCTTGAAGAGGCATGCCAATATTTTGAGCATTTGGATTTTACAAATGTGGATAAGAAATACAAAGATGACAAAGATTACGAAGCCTTGCTAAAAGTCTTGCAAGCCACGCGTGTGAGCGGGTATAAGGCTTTGATGGGCTTAAGACATTTGCATTCTGCGCAGGGAGGTAAGGACTACAAGCAAGAAATAGATTCTGCTCTGCGTGCAGGAAAAGTTGTTTTGGTTGATCTCTCCACAGCTTCTACACAAGTGCAGGAAAAATACATCACAAGACTTTGTGCGCACATTTTTGCTGAGTCTATGGGAAGGTTCACCAATGATCAACCCCCCGAGTTCATACAGATGTATTTTGAGGAAGCGCATAACATTTTCCCTAAAGATGACAAAGACCTCAAAAACATCTACAACCGCCTAGCCAAAGAGGGAGCTAAACTTAATATTGGGATTAGCTATTCCACCCAAGAGGTCAGCTCCATCGCTCCTAGCATTTTGAAGAACACCCAAAATTGGTTCATCTCGCACCTAAACAACAAGGATGAAATTAAAGTTTTGGAAAAATACTACGACTTTAGTGACTTTTCCCAAAGCATTATTAAGAACAATGATGTGGGCTTTGCGCGAGTCAAAACCTATTCCAATAACTTTATTATCCCCGTGCAGATCGATAAATTCAAGGATAAGGATTAGTATGGGTTATCGCGGGGAGAGAGCATCCAAGATCAACCACCAACACATTGTTGAAAACGAGAAAGTGAAGGCGTATTTGACTAGATGCGGAACTGTAGACAATGCACTAGCAGAGTTAGATTGTCGAAGTGTTGCCATTGATTTATCTAAAATCCAAAACCAGGCACTTTCTCAGATCGAACGTCTTATTGTTGTGGATGGGGGTTATCAAGAAGTTTGTGTTGATGATAAGTTCCCTTCTAAAAGGCTTTGTTACTACAATGTGGGAATTTTAACCTTTTCACTCAAAGATTTAAAATCCCTTGCAAAACAACAGAGTGTTAATCCTGATGACTTAGGGAGGCTGGAAAAAGATTTCCAACGTTTTTCTTTTGTGTTCTCCATTCAGGGCTACTGCCATGACAAAAAAGATTTTATCACCACGACTAGAGAGAGACTCTATGAAATTTTTAGGGAAAATAGTCTTAATGAGGATGATGACTCTCTGTTAAATACCCTTAAATGGCTTGTGTTCCAAGAATACAAAGGGAGAGATGGGTCTATAGAGATTGCATGTGCAGGTTGTGGGAGTGGGCACACCTTTATGAAAAAACAAGGTGTGTCTTACAAAGATTTGCAAAACGATTCTTTGGATTGCTCTTGCGGGGCAAAAATTTATATCACCGATTGTTTTGAATTGCACACTTTGGTCGATGAAATTTTAGGGGCTGGGGCTATAGAATCCTATGTGATGAGGGTGTTTGAGGTGGTGCTTATGCTCTCTGTGTTTAGATTTTTGATAGAGACTAGCCAGTGGGAATGGTTGTCTAAAATTCTTTTTATTCAAGATGGTCCCTTGGCTCTTTTTAGCCGATTAGATGATTTTGCCTTTAAAGTGGTGCGAGTGTTTTTACAATATCTTTACGATCGATCGTTGAAAGATAATGCCAGTTATGTTAATTGGATTGGTTTAGATAAGAGTGGCTTATTTGTGGATCACCTACAAAACTTGGAGTATAAAATTCCAGCAGAAAGCCTTGTTTTGCCTAACTCTGCCTACATCAAAAAGTATATCACCGGCGATACGGACTCTATTTTTGGACTCAACACTTATTTTGGCATTAAAATGCTGGTTAAGTCCGATCGTGCTTTTGTGTTGAATGTAGCTGTTCCCTTTGGCTTGGATATGACATACCAACATTATTTGGAAAATCCCAATATTGAGGATTTCTTAGCTCTCAAAAATATCTTAGAAATTTTGAAAGATTTGAGGTGTGACATGTATCAACAATCCTTCGTTCCCGTTGTAATGCTCAATAAACTCGTGTCGATCTCTGATAAACCGGGTCAGAGGATTCTAAAAAGCTTTTCGCTGGAGCTCTTGGATCGAACTACGGGCGAACAAGGGAACAAGTAAAGTGGTTGCCCTATAATGCTTCTCCCATTTAATGATTTGCCTCATCACCTCTTTTATTCTGTGACTTATAATTTTGCCCCCCTCGTATGATCTCCCAAGTGTTATTAGGCATGTGCGCTAAAAATACTTAATTAAAGAATAATAATTAATTTTGCATATTTAATTGTTACTATACTTAAGATATTTATTTGCCCTTGTTAGACAAAGCCGGGGGTATGACTCATTTAGCTTTTGTGTTTTAAGATTCGCATTCACCAAGGCTGGCTATAGCCCTAGCTTTGCGCTTTTGTCTTAATCCCTTGTCATTTTCAATAACAACCAATATTGAAAATAGCATTGATCTAGTGGTGTTAATACAAGTTTTGACTGTCAAACTCTCATCCTCGTTGGGCTTCTTTCAGCTTAGCAAGCCTTTATGTGTGTTTCGCCATGATAACCCCCAATTCTTAAGGCGGACTTTCGCCAATCAACTGCTTGTTTATAGACAGTTGGAGTGTCTCAGCAGATCTTCGTTAAAGGCTGTCATCAGGCCGTCTAGGAATCTTTCTATTTTGTTTGGATATATGCCTATGTAAATGTTGAATATTTTCGTTGTTATTCTTGGATATGGTTTCCCCTCTTTTTTCTGTCTTGTCTTTGTGATATTCTCCCAATGATAACAGCGATTGTACAGCATGTGGAATAAGTTCAAAGTCACTTCAACCTTGTTATAGTTGCTCAAACTGAATCTTTTCTGCATTTAAAACACGCGCAAATAATCTCTCTTTTTCGATGATGTGGGTCACCACACTAAAGTCATCTTGGAGAGACAATTCTCATGGTCAAGAGATACCCCCCTTACTTTTTTCAAGAGCCTTTTCTCTTACTTGGATCACACGAGAGTCTGTAGAATTATTGATCCAATTTATATCTTTGGCACTAAGCAAGTGGTTTAAAGGGTTACGCAAGGCAATCTCTATAAGGGCGATTTTATGCGTGTATGTGCCTATGAGTTTTAGATTTTCTAGGTGTGCTTGCAAATTTCCACCATAAGAGTCCAAACGCCTTTTTGATAATAGGTTTTCTATGTCTAACATACTTTTAATTCCATTTCTCTAATCCTTAACTAGGCACGCTTTTTATTAGAATTTTGGTAAATTTAAAGAACAAAATATACAAAATCTAACTTATTTCTGTGTATTTTTTCGCATATTTTTAGTAGAAATTGATATTGAAAGCACAAGACTAAGTACTAAATATGCTTGCCCCATCCCCCTTTTACCCTTGCCCTTGTTGCTCTTGGATGGCTTTCACTTGTGCCAAAGCTTTAGGCAAGCCTCTTTAAGGTTGCCAAAGTCACTAAAAGCCACTAGCGCCATCACTCCTAGTTCTCTTGTCACTTCAGGACTTGTCTTGCCTATTTGGCTAATTGTGGTATATTTGCCCTCCAGTGTCTCCAAAGTCCCCAAATTGCTTTGTCTGTTCTCTAACCTTTATGAGCACTTTCATTCGTGTTTTGTAGCTTTTGACTGTGGTTTTGCAGAATGCTTGCTGAATCTCTCTATACTAGGATCAGGAATCACATTAACTAAGGTCGGCAAACCCATTAAACACTGTTTATGCTTTTGCTTCCAGCTCATGCCACTTCTACTTTATACTAGACTACTTGACTAAATTGTGACGCGTATGCTGCTCTCTAGCGTTTCTAAAACCATAGATCGCTTTGCATTTGCTTTAGTTTTGCTTGGCTTGTCTCTAGTTTAGTCTTTGTGTTCTCTAGGTTCTTTAGAGTGGTTTCTAGCGTGGCTTGGTTTTAGAGTGGTTTAGTTATGCTAGAATGCCTTTTTAAAAGGATGTCCATGCCATCACAAAAACCAAGTTCCCAAGAATACGCTAAAAAGCTCCAAAAGGTGCGTGCCGAATGTAAAGAGAGACTAAAAAACCCCGAAATCTTGGCGGTTTATCAACGATTGGCGCAAAAGTAGGTGTTTTATCTCGATCTACAAACTGCGGTTGAAATCCATGATGAAATCCTAGAGATCACGCAAGGGTTAAGGGGTTACAATCGCACAAGCCTTGGGTATTTACAGAGTGCTTTAAACAATATTCAAAACGACATTTATTACCCCACTTTTGAATCTAAATTGGCGCATCTTGTCTTTTCTTGTGTGAAGTTCCACCCTTTTGTCGATGGCAATAAACGCACAGCCGTGTATTTGGCAATCCACTTTTTAAAGTTCAATGACAAGCCTATCAGCGCAGATTGTGAAAAATTTTTTGAGCCCTTAGTTTTAGATATAGCCACAGACAAAATCAATAAAAAACAGCTAGAGATAATCCTTGCAGAGCATTTACAAAAGCTAGATTAGCTCTAGATTAAAGTCTAAAAAACAACAAAACATGCCTTGTATGGTGTTGTCTTGTGTCTTGCTAGGGTTTTTAGGTTTTAAGTCATTCATAAACCACCCTTGTTTCAAGCTCTTTCGCCACTTGGAATGGCCTCTAGCGTGGCTAAAAAACATTTTTATCAATATTTATTCAAATCCCTCTCCCCTTGCCTTGTTGACTCGCTAAAGATTTTTTTAAGTCTGCCTTTAGCTGTGTAGTTATGGCAATTTGCTCGTTTAATTGCGTTTGCGTGTTTGTCAGCTCTGTCTGTAATTTGTCTTGCTCTCTTTGTAAATCATCTTTTTGTGTTTGCAAGCTCTCTACTTGGTTTTCAAGCCCTGTAATCTTGGCTTTTTGTGCCTTATTCTCCAATCGTAGATCGGTGTTTCTAAGCTTGGTGTTCTCCTCCTCAAGGGTTTTAATCTTTTTACCATTCTCTTCTAGTTCTGTTGTGAGTTTCAAGGTTTTGCCCTTATAGTATTGGGTATCCCCTTTGGCTGTCTCTAGCATTTGCCCATATGTATCGCTGTTTTTAAACTCTTCAGCTAGTTTGGCTATGCCATTTTCTAATCCTCTTATCCCCTCTAACAAGGCTTTGTGCTCCCACTCTCTAGTTTGTTCTATCTTGGCAAGAATGGGCTTGAGTTCTTGATTGAGGCTTTTTTCAATTTCATTGATGTGTTTGTTCAAAAACCTATCTCGCCTATCTTTGGCGATGCTCTCAAAGTATTCTGGGCTCATCGCGTCTTTAACACCCTTGCCAAATAGTTTTGCCATAGCGTTGATTGTAGAGAATTTTCCTGCAAGTAAATTATCTGCAAAGGCTGCTAGGTATGCGTGGTATTCTGCTTTCTCTTTTTCATTGTCCTTTTTCCATTGGATCACAGCTTCAAGCTCTGCCCCTTTCTCTGTTTGGAGTTTCTCTAACATAGGATTCATGACTTGATCCACAAACCTTTGCAACAGGGTTTCTACCTTAACAACATACTCTTGCAACTTGGTTTCTTTATCAATCTCTCTTGTTGCCCTTTCTAGTTCTTTGGCATGCTGTGTTCGCAGTATCTCTAACTCTTTGGTGTACTCTGTGTCTTTGGCTTTTAGTTCTTGTGTTAGTTTCTCTAAGTCTTTGTTCCTATCAGCCAAATCTCTAGCATGCTCTTGCACTTGCCTTTCTTTAGCCTCCAGTTCTTGTGTCACTTTCTCTAAAGCTTTATCTTTGTCCTTTAATGCCTTAGCATGTTCTATGTCCTTTTCTTGCAAAGCTTTGGTGTGGCTTTGCTCTTTTATCTCAAGCTCTTGAGTGTATTTTTGTTCGAGCTCTTGCATGGCACTAGGACTTAGATAATCCTTGTATAGGGCTTTTGTGGCTGTTATCTTGTCCTCTACTTGCTTGGGGTTTAAGTAGTCTTTGTATTGCTCTTGCAATTTCTCATAACGCTTCTTAGCTTCTTGCTCTATCTGTGTAATGCGTTTCTTCAGATCAGCAATGCTTAAACCCTCATCTTTCAAAGCTCTTAAAGCTTTGTAATCCTCTTGTGTAAAGAGTTTGAGATCGCCTAAGCCTTGATTAATGGTAATCATTTGCTTTCTTACACTCTCTATGAGTGGCTTGGCTTCTTTAAGGGTAAGTTTCTTGTTTTGCTTATCTTGTAGATCAAAGATGGTAGCAAGGTCTATGAGTGTGCTCTCTAACTCTACTTGGTTGTCTTTGAGTCTTTGATTTTCTTGTGTTAAAGTGGTGTTGGTTTGTTCTAGCGTTGTCTTTTCTTGTTGTAGGGCGTGTAGCTTTGTTAGGGTGTTCTCTACACTTGCCTGCAAGTCCTCGATTTGTACTTTGTGTTTTGTAACCTCTTTGTCTTGGTTGTGCTTTAGCGTAATCCGCTTGGATTTCTCTTGCTCCATGAGCTTGGCATAAGCTCTAGGCTCAACGCGTTTAACCCCGCTAATGCGTTTGTCTATACCCCTTTGCATACCCAAAATCTCGGCAACTTCACTTTGAATCTCTCTAAGGTGTTTGTGCTTTATGGTGCGAAAAACATTTTTACCCGTGAGCTCATCAAGCATGACAAACTCCATGTGGGCGTGGTGATTGATCTGCACCTTGTCCTCGTCATTTATATGCCCTTCATCTCTATGGATGGCGATTTGGTAGCATTGAAACCCGTATTTTATTTTAAAGTGCTTTGCAAGCTTTTCTAGGTCTTGCATGGTGCTATCAGGCTTGATATTGATAACAGCGCTCCAAAGGTAACTTTCAGATTTAAAGGGCTGATTGAAAGTGCGCCTATACCTCTTAATAGCCTGAGTAATTAGTTCATGTCTTAATGCTAACGCATCATCACCGCTTCTATCACACTCACAGCCATAATCCAATTCTTTGGCTAGCAAATATGTAGGTGGTATTGTGCGGTCGTTATGGTGTAATTGTATGTTATTTGTGGGTTTAAAGTTGATTGATGCAATGCTACTCATTTAGTCAATGCCTCTAAAATTTTCTCTAAAAGCCCCCTGCAAGGGCAAACTAGGCGGTGAGCTTGCGAACGAAACCCTTTTAGGGTCGCCTAATATGCAAATTAGCAAATTAGCAAATTAGGCGACCCTAAAGGGTGCGCTCACAAGTTCGCTTGCCTAATATGCCCCTCAAATGCCGGGGAGGCTCAAAAAATCATTATAAGGCAATCATCTAAAAAATCAAAATTTGTATTATCTTAGTGTCTTGGGGTGTTCCATTGCGCTGTTTAATTTGATTGTTATCTACCCTTCAAATGCTATGGGGGCTTTGAGAAATTTTCTTTGTATGTGGTGATTGTTAGTTTAAAATACTCTTACTCTTCATACTTCTTAAACCAATTCTCAAAATGTTTGACACTCTTAAAACTAAAAGATTCTAAAGCTTTGCGCGGTTTGTCTACATCTTTAATCTCTACTTGGACTTGTCCACTCTCTAGTGTAGAGATATTTTTGATTTTAAGATTAGAGGGAATGCCATTAGTGTTCATGTAGAGATTTCTACCAATGTATTCTGTTAAATCATTGTTAGAGTTTGAGACTTGAGTTTGTTTGGACTTTTGTGCTTTCTTTGGCTTTATCAAGCCCTGCAAAGTCTTAAAACCATTGTGTTCTTGTAGCTCTAGTGTTGGTTGTGCTTGTTGTTGTAGTGTGTAGTCTGTTTGTATTTCTAGTTTTTGATAACCTGATTGGAATATTTGCGCTAACAAAACTTCTTTGTTGGGTGCTACAGCGCATCTCTCTTTAAACACTTGACCATCTTGGTAATATTTGACTAAAAACTCATAACCCTCTGGAGTGGGTTGCACACTATCAATAGCAAGAACGATCTCAGGTTGTTCAGGTTTATAAAAACATAAACCTAAGACTTTCATAGCTTCGCCATGTTGGTGTCTCTGCTTCATTTGTTTTTGAAGTTGCTTGATGGTTTTTTCACTGCGGATATGCCATGCAATGGTTCTTAGATCATGTTGGGCTTGTTCTTTCTCTTTGCTAGTCTTAGTGAGAGGTTGGAAGTAGAATTGAATGTGAGTGATACGATTGCCCATGCCCTTTGTTTTTAGCTTTTTGTAGCAAAGATTTTCAAAGTGAGGGAGTTTGCTGAGTTCTTTGAGGGCGGGTTTGAGGATGGCGCGTTCAACTACTTCAAGTAACTTGACTTTCGCTGGTATTCCCATCAACTCCCTAAACTCACTCCACTCTTTCTTTGGAGGCACTCCTGTGCTTCTCCATTGCTTAAGAAGGCGATATAGGGTCTTAGCGTATTTGCTACGAATATTCTGAAACTCTAGCAATTCAAAAGAAGTGAAGTTAGCGTTCAAAAAATTGAGCAAATAACCAAAGCAAGGCATGTTTACTTGGATTTCTATGCTCTTGACTTGTGTCTTTTTGGTGTCGTGGTAGTTGATGGCAAAAGTCTTAAAGAGCATGTAGCTTTCATCTCTCTTGGGTAGGAGTATCCAAAAGTTAGCTAGTCTGATGTTTTTCCAAAGTCTTTTGACCACACTACTTAATTCATTCTTACTGATTTTAACCGCATGTACCATTGCTTTGATTTCATTACAATCAAACATCAAGAGTTCATCTTGCCTGTCTTTGAGTTTATTGAAAATTGCAAAGAGTAGATTCGTTTCTAGTGCGCCAAGTTTGCCTAGAGAGACAGAGTTCACATCGTTGTGGAAAGTAACATACTTCTCAGAAGCAGCTTGGGGGATTGTGGGTTGGGGTTGGGTAATGACTTGAGTCTCTGGGAGGTCTTGTTGGGTATTGTTTTGTGTAGTAATCTCTTCTGTAGTGGAGAGCGTGTCAGTTGGTTGCTGATCTTGTGAGTTTTGTGTAGGTGTGGCTCGGGGTAGAGTTGTGGTTGGGAGCTGTGGTATTGGAGTCGTTTGTGTTTGAGAAACCAACGCCATTAACTCTCTTAGGCAATCAGCTTTTTCATCTTCTAAAACTTTTTTAACTGCGGTGTCAGTTGCTTTGTTGATAAGAGATCGCAAGCTCTTTATTTGTTCAGTTAGAGCTTTCTGTCTATCTATCATCTCAACACCTCTATTTGTGCTTTCCACTTGCTCTTTCAGAGTATTGTAACACAAATAACAATTAATTATATTAAATTTGTTGATTAGTGCGGATTTTATCGGGTATTAGTACGGATTTTTTGGGTATTACCCCCCAACCAGCCCCCCACCACACGAGCCCCGCGGGGGGTCTAAAAGGTTAAAAAGAGCTTCGCTCTTTTAATTTCATTGTTGAGCGCGCAAATGCGTTCTAAAAAAGCATTGATAGAATCCGCACTCAAACTGATTTCATCCCGCGCATTTCCCTTAAGCCAAATACGGCGCGTGAGATCCTTTTCCCCCTTATCGTTACTAAATTCTTTCACGACAGATACCAACGCATGTAAACGCTTGATAATAAAAACATGGCTGAGTGTGGACGCAATACCGATAATCACCAAAGTAGAAAAAAACGCCGTATAAAGTAGAATACGGAAATTTTCATTGGTGAGCATGCTGGCATTTTCTCTTGCCTTTTCCATACTTTTATAAATTGCGCTCACATAACTTACCGCAACGATCACAAGATCGCTCATTGGATCGTAGTAAGCATAACTGACGCAGTCTTCGCTTTCTGAAGAAGGGTATGGGCGTTTAAGATTGTGTCTATAAATCCCCCTCTTGGATCATTCAGGGCGCGTTGGATATACTCTCTATAAAAAAATTCTCCATTCTTATCCTGAACATCTAAAACATTCTTGCCTACTAACTCCGGATGTACACTATCAATGACCAAAGTCCCATCTTTGCGCAGTGCTAGCACATAAGCACGCCCTTTGATCGCGTTGATCTTGTTGAAATAATCAATAGTCATTTTCAAGGCCACATCTTTAGGATGCCCTGTAAAGTATTCTTCAATCCCAGATTTGATTAAAAACACATCGTGCTGAATAACTAACTCGCGTTTTGTAAGTGCATTGTGAGTGAAGCACCCAAATGCTAAAGACATTTGGGCTTCCTTGGCCGATGTTGCCCGTAGGGAGAGTTTGGTTTTCACTCTGTGCCCTATAGTAGGGATTTTACAGAGTTTGAGCTCCAACGCATTCCCTACAGGTCTCACACATCGTATCTCCAAAGGCGTAACTTTGCACACTTCCTGCGCTAGATACGAATGTATGGGGACACTATACCACAAATTAGTGGCATTCATCCCACCCGCTAAAGACGAGCGGGATTTCTGCCGGAGAGTCTTAAAAGCCCCAATGACTTTATCAAGCACCTTGCGTTCTATATACTGACTTAGGATTGTCAAAATCAGTACCAAAGTACACAAAGAACCCAAAACAATTAAACTCATTTTTTTTGCGTAGATCGAGTGCCACAGAACTCCTTTTGAACAACTCCATGGAAGGAAACATGCTTATTAACGCATGCTAGCAAGGACGACTTTCTGCTTACGGTATCACCATAAGCAATCGAAGATCAGGGAGAGTATTAGAGCAACCCTAGCACCCTTTGGGCGTGCCCTTTGGCTTGCACATTGTAGAGCGCGTGGGCGATCTTGCCCTCTTTGTCGATCACAAAGGTAGAGCGAATCACGCCCTCGACTTCCTTACCATACATATTTTTAGTGCCATAGGCCCCATAAGCTTTGAGTGTCTCTAAAGTGGGATCGCTCAAAAGCTCGATGTTCAGCTTTTCAGATTCTATAAAATGACAATGGCTTTTGGCATCATCAGGGCTGACCCCTAGGATGAGCGCATCCTTAGCCTCAAACTCTGCTTTGAGTTTGGTGAAATCCTGCGCCTCAATGGTGCAACCCGGGGTGTTATCCTTAGGGTAGAAGTAGAGCACCACAACTTTACCTAATAGGTCCTTTAGCTGAATTATCTGCCCCTTAGCATTTTGCAAACTAAACGCGGGGGCTAAAGTGCCAACTTCCAAACTCATGTTGTCTCCTTTAATATAAGATTACGCGCACAGCCATAGGACCATGCACGCCAAAAACCGTTTGTAGCTCAATATCCGCCGTGCGGCTGGGTCCGCCGATGAGAAGCATGTTGGTGGGTAAACAACGCCCCAAATCCTCATCGCGCATTTTGACATCTTGGGGTATTCCCACCCTTTTTAGAGATTCTAAGCCTTGGGCTAAATTACGCACAATGCTAGACTTTTCTAATAAAATAATGCATTTGAGCGTGATGAGTGAGGTTAGGCGTGGGCTTGCAGGGGAGGAAACCACGCCCACCATGCCCAAATTAGCCACCCCACAGGTTGCCTTTAAAATCGCCGTGTCGATGTGAAAAATTTCCTCTCTAAATTCCTCCACGGGCTTGTTATAGGGGATTTTAACACACCCCTCTAGCTGTTCTAGATCGCATGGTAAATCTGTGGCATATAAGAGTTTCTGACTCTCAAAGGCGGCTAGAGCGTTTTCTATCTCTGTAAGTAGATTTTCAGGGCTGGAGTCGACAACCTCAGCGCGGTTTAACTCTTGGAAGTGCTTGTATTCCTCTAGCAGATCGTCCTTGGTGTCAATGATCATGTTTTCATAGGGCATGTCTTGGTGAGAGATGGTGTGGCGTTTGAGTGCGCTTTGGATGCGCTCTAATACGACTTGTTTACTCATAAACCACCCCTGCTAGGGCCTTGACTTGCGCGTGCAAATTGGCGTGCACGGCGGGCATATCCCTATGCTTGAGCCATTTTTTGAGCACGGGAGTATAGCGCCCCACCCACTTGCCTAAAGGGGCTAACCAGCCATTGATCGTCAAAAATGCCCGCCACGCTACGCCATTGCTCGCCAATTTGGCAAAAGCTTTCATTCCTAACTCCTCCCATTTGTTATGTTTGGCATCTTTATAGCCACGTACCACGCCCCGCCCCTCATGCGCCTTTTCACAACGTAAATCTCTAATGAGTTCAGGGAGGGGGATTTTCACCGGGCATACTTCCCCACAACGCCCGCACAAACTGCATAAATTGGCAATGTGTTCGTAGTTATCTAGTCCAAAGAGTTGAGGAGTGATCACCACCCCAATAGGCCCGGGGTAAGTGGCTAAATAGGCATGCCCTCCGATTTTGTCATAGACCGGGCAGTGGTTTAGGCAGGTCCCACAGCGGATACAGCTCAAGGCTCTATAGTATTTCTCATCAGCTAGGATATTCGAGCGGTTATGGTCTAGTAAAATGATATGCGCCTCTTTAGGTCCATCTAACTCATCCTCTTGACGGGGACCCGTGATGATGTTTTGATAACAAGTGATGGGCACGCCCACTGCACTAGGGCAGAGCAGGTTATTCAAAATCGAGGCGTCTTCAAAACTCTCCACCATTTTCTCAATCCCACAAATAGCCACATGGATATCGCAGGCAGTGGTGCACATCCGTCCATTGCCCTCATTTTCTACTAACCAAATCGCCCCCTCATTAGCGATCGCAAAGTTCACCCCTGAGAGCCCCATTTTAAAGCCTTCAAATTCTGTGCGCATGTGCTCTCTAGCGATACCATTGAGTTTTTCTGGCTCACTCTCTAGGGGTGCGCTCAGTTTTTCTTGGAAGATTTTGCCCACTTGGTGGCGATTCTTATGGATGGCTGGAACCACGATATGCACGGGGTGTTCATCGATGAGCTGGATAATGAGCTCGCCCAAATCGGTTTCTTTGGCGATAATGCCTTTTTCTTTCATGTATTGATTGAAGCCGATTTCCTCGCTGGCCATTGATTTACCCTTGAGAATGCGCGTAACTCCGCGTTCTTTAGCCAAGTTGTAAATGATATCATTGGCGTCTTTAGCCGTGCTAGCATAATGCACTACAAAGCCATTTTTCGTGGCGTTTTCCTCAAAGCGTTGGACATAAGTATCGAGTTGGGCTAGGACCTTGAGTTTAGCGTTTTGCCCCATGGTGCGCAATGTTTCCCATTCAGGAAAACGACTTGTGAGCAAATCCTTACGCTTATGAATGAGTGTATCCATTGCCGAGCGCAAATTCGTGCGCAACTGCGCATCGCCTAGTTTTTCGCTGATAACATGTTCATAATCTTGATCGCTATGGGTAGTGGTGTGTGTCATTTAAGCTCCTATGCCCACTCTTTGGGCTAAAAAGTCGTAAAAATGCATCGCCTTGGTGTTGCTACGCATTTTGGCCATCGCCCCGCTAATATTAAGCAAACAACCTGCATCAGCGGAGAGCACGCATTCTACATTTTGATTTTCAATGTCTTTAATCTTATCTTGCACCATTGCATAAGAAATTTCAGGTTCCTTGACCGCAAAAGTCCCTCCAAAACCACAACACTCTTCTTCTCTTTGCAAGGGCACGAGCTCTACATTGGAGAGCTGGGCGATGATCTTTTTCGCACTTTCAATGACCTTAGACACCCGCAAAGCATGGCAATTAGAATGCCATGTAACTTTAATGGGCGCACCTGTGTCGCTATAACGCACTTCCAACTTTTTATCTAAAAATTCAGAGAGTTCAAAGACCCTTGAGGCAAAGTGTTTGACTTCCTCATATTCAGGAAGTCCTTCAAAGAGTTCTAAATAGTCATGCGCCATCATGCCCACACAAGACCCGCTGGGCACAACTACGGGGTAATCTTCTTTGAATAAGCGCACATTGTGTAGGACAACTTCACGGGTTTGGGTGTAGTAGCCCGAGTTGTAGCTGGGCTGTCCACAGCAGGTTTGATCCTTTTTAAAGACCACCTCGACCCCCTCTTTTTGTAACAGCTTGATACAATTGAGCGCGGTTTGACTAAAAACAGCCCCTCCTAAACAAGTGGCGAAAAAATACACTCTCATAACGCTTCCTTCCAAAAACGATCAAAAAACGAGACTATTATAACCAAATTAATGTTGGAAAAACTCTGCCATCACTTCTCCTGCTCTGGGAATGGGGAAGAAAATGTCTAGGTTAGGAGAGATGAAGACTCGACTCCCTTCCCTGATGATAATAATAGGTTTGAGATGGCTCTTATCCTTGAGAATTTGGCTAATAATTTGGTTGAGCCCCATCCCACTCTGGCGCGTGAGTTGCATGAGCAAAAAATCCCCAAAAAGATTATTTTTGCCGGTTTTATTGGCAATGGCAGAAGTGAGCGCGATAAGTAGACCATTAGAGAGAGTGGAAACGAGTAGGGGCATGCCATAGCGTTGAAAATTGTGCGTGATTGTTTCCCCTACCAAACCGCTGTAGCCCTTGACATCTGCGCCTTTGGCATTGGTGAGCATGATATTCACCCCTAATGGAGTGATGATGCGGCTCCACACAATGTCTAGGCGATAATCCCCAATTTTATTGTTACTGCTATAATAGCCAATAACCTTAGAACCTTTAGGGATAAGAATAGCGCGCCCCATGTTGGCAAAAATGTCGCTTTCCACTTGGGCAATGACCTTACCGGCTAGTTGCGAACTAATGGGAGTGATGAGAAAAGCGGGGATCATTTTATCCGCAGTCAAGGTGCGTAAGAGTTTATGTTCATGGGTGGCAATGTCTTTGGCCTTGAGGTTCTCAAACCCCTGTGAGCCGTAATCTATCTCTAAGACTTGTTCTTCCTCTTGCGCTTCTACAGAGTCTGGAGCTTCAAAAGCTTGAATACGGGTAGCTAGAGTATCTAGGCGATCCTGCTCTTGTGCTTGAGCAGAGGAGGTCTCAGGTTCTAGGGGTGGTGTGGTGGGGCGTTCCTCTCTAGCCTGTTGTAGTGCAGTTTGGAGGTCTTGGATGCGGCGTGCATTGGCTTGTAATTCCGCTTGAAGTTGGGCGTAATCTTGCGGTGTAATGATAGGAGTTGGGGAGCTGGCTTGGGGGGGTTCAAAGAGGTAGTCAGAGAGAGGATAGTTGATCGCTTCTGTTGGAGGCATTGGGGTGGAGGGCGGGTGTGATGGGCGGTGCACCCATAAGGATAGGGTAACCACGCCCCCCATAGCCCCCAGTAAAATGACAATTCTTTGCCCCCACCTACTCATGGCTTGCGGCGCACACAGGCATGCCGTTTACCCTCTCTAAGTGTCCACTGATCAGCGATGTCTTCTGCGATGAGGTAATCCCCCACAATGCGTGTATTGATGGGATTATCATAACCATCAACCACCTTATAGAGAACGGGAAATTTGACTTGAGAGTGGTGGCGGTTGAATTTAAAGTAAGTGAAATGCGCGTCATTGAAAATATCTAGGGGAGCGATGGGGTTTTTGCGTTTAAAGGCTACCTTGCACAACCATAGACAAAACCACGCCCGCTTTCTGGCCTGCAAGACGCGATACCCTCTTTGGATTTGGCTTTTTTCAATGAACATGGCATTGCTTTCATCTCCAATTTTGAGATGGCGTGTGTCCTCTTGGGATAGGGGTTCTGGGGGAGAGTCTTCAACCTCAGGTTCTAAAAGGGCTAGGGGCTGGTAGTCCCGTTGCGCAAAGAAGTGGCGTTGAGAAACATAGACATTCAGGGTAGGGTTTTTGGAACTGGTAAAAGTGGTTGAAAAGAGATAAAAAGCGTAAATCTTACCGCTCTTCCCAATCACACTCAAATTGGAGTCAACGCCAATTTGTAGGGGCTTGATGAGCAACACATTGCTATGCTGTTGATCCCCTAGAATTTTTGTGCTAAACCCCACGCTATCGCCTAGAATCACCTCTAAGATGGGTTCTTCAAAGACCATCATGGTTACCATTGCATAACGCAGGCGGATTCTATGGGTTTCACCCAAGTGGTAATCAATAAAGAGGGTGTTGTCTAAATCGTGGCGGCTTTTGTAAAAAAAGCTCCCTTGAATGGCGTTTAAATCTTGCATGGGATGAGTTGCAGGGATTTCTTCCTGGACCTCCTCCATGTCCTCCTGTGTGGGAGGCTGTGTAGAGAGACTGGACGCGCTCACTCCCCAAGCTAAATTCAGTGTTAACACAATCCCCCACACCCACAAACGGTCTGTTCCAAAACTCAAGACCCTCATGTCAAGAACCCCACGTCTTGTTTTGGATCAGAGATTTTAATTGCAAAACCCACCCCCCAAGCACCTTCAATGCCATTCACACGCACCCCTACCTTGTCTGTAGGACCATGTTCCTACCAAGACCAGCCCGCCCAAGGGAGGTCTTAAACTTTTTATCTAAAGCTTGATGACAAACCGTACAGCCCACATTGTAGCACAAAACGTCAGCAAAATGACTTAGACACCTTAGTACATGCCCTGCTTGTAGAGAAGCAAATTGCTTGGCACATGTGTTATTGACATACTCCCCATAGCTAAAGCTAGGGGATTCTGGTATCATCAAAGTCTGCCCACAAGTGGGTCTTACGACTTCTACTCCAAGAGTGGATGCCCCCACTCTACGAAAGACATTATAGCACAAAATACGCCTTATATCCCCATAGCTAAAGCTAGGGGCTTTACGGCGCAAATAGGCAAATAGGTAAGATACGCTAATTTTTATGCCACACTAGCGCGGGGTAGCGCGATCGCCCTCTGCACACTTTGCCCACCACGCTTATACGCACGCGATGGGCGCGCGCGCGCGCCCGCAAGGCTAAATAATGCTTTGGCGCAAAACAAAAGAGCATTTCGTATTCTTCTCCGCTTTGATAAGCGCGCGTGCGGGGTTTGTGCAGCTTAAAAGCGAGGCGATTGATCGCGCTTAGGCGGTTGCATTCGCTCAACAACCCATCAGAAACATCCAGCCCCGCCTGCAAGAATGGACGCGCGCTGGCTATAAAGCGCGCATGTTTTAAATGCGGGGTGATGAACTTGTTTTTAGGGCTCACTTTGCCCCCTCTAAGCAGAGTTTGCAGGGCTTTATAACTCTGCCCTAGCGCGCCTGTGTGCGCGATCCAATCGCCCAAGCGCGCGCCCTTGCGCTCTAAGAGTTTGCGCGCCCTGCCTAGCATGGTGATGCTCAAATGCAGGCGATCCCCCACTATGGTATCTCCCCCAATGATGCTTATTTTAAATTCTGTGCATGCGCGCGCCATGCCCGCTAGCAAATCTCTAATGTCTTGTTTGCCCATGCGCTGATCCAAGCTCACTCCTAGCAAAGCGTGCGTGGGCGTGGCGTTCATGGCAATCATATCGGAGATATTGACCATCATTGCCTTATAGCCGATGCGCTCAAATCCCAACCATTCGGACTTAAAATGTACATTTTGAGCAAAAATATCTAGTGCGATCACCGCTCCCTTAGAAGGGGGTAGTAACACCCCATCATCCCCAAGCCCCCAAGTGATCCTACTCTCCTGCAGGGTCTTTAAAAAATACGCCTCAAGATCCAAGCTTCATACTCATGTCCACCCACACCGCTTGGTGGATGAGTGCCCCGCTGCTAATGGCATCCACCCCACTTTGCGCGTAGGCTAAAATATTTTCCTGCGTGATATTCCCACTGGCTTCCAGTAGCACTAAGGGATAATGCGCGTTGCGGTAAGCGACCACTTTTTGAATATCCTGCGCGCTCATATTATCACACATAATAATGTCCGCGCCCACTTGCATGACTTCTTGAGCCATCGCTACGCTATCGCACTCTACTTCAATTTTAGCCGTCCATGGAAGCTGTTGGCGCGCTTTGCGCATGAACGCCTGCAAATCCCCAATATGGGCTAAATGCGTGTCTTTGAGCATGAGCGCATCATCTAGCCCTAAGCGGTGGTTTTGCGCGCCCCCATTGCGCACCGAATACTTTTCAAACACCCTTAAAAGCGGGCGAGTTTTGCGCGTGTCTAGGAGGGTTAGGGGTAAGCCTTTGAGCATGGCGACATAGCGCGCCGTATGGGTAGCAATCCCGCTAGAATGCTGTAAAATGTTCAAGAGCACGCGCTCAATTTTGAGCAAGAGGGCATAATCTCCCCAAAGTTCTAAAAGAATATCTTTAGAGGCGTAGGGCGCGCCATCTTGGATATTCCATGCCCTCCTAATGCCCATGTGTTCTAAGAGCATGTCCGCGTATAAATGCCCGGAAAATACGCCCTCCTGTTTGGCAATCACGACTGCCTTGACTTCCTTAGGTTCTGCCAATCTCTCAAAGAGATCACCCGATCCGATGTCCTCTTGCAAACACGCGTCTAAAAAGGCGAGAATAGCTGGGTCTTTCATGAAAGCTCCATCATGCGATCTAAAGCTTGTTTGGCCAGCGCACCAATTTGGGGATCGAGTTGCACGCAATTATAAGGGCGATGATTCTTATAGGCTTTGAGCACCTCAAAGAGGTCTTGCAAAGTGGTTTCATTCATGGTCGGGCATTCAGGCAGTGTGCTTGAGAGCACAAAGGTGGTTTGCTCGCCCTGATAGGAGGGGCGCAGGCGCCCAATGAAGTTAAATTCCGTGCCCACGGCCACCTTTTGCTCTAGGGGGAGACTTCTAATAAATTTGAGAATTTGACTGGTCGAGCCCACAAAATCGGCTAACTCCACCACGCCAGGATCGCACTCGGGGTGCACTACGATGAGAATCCCGGGATATTTTTCTTTGAAAAACGCCACATCGCTGGGTTTAAAGAGTTGGTGCACGGCACAAAAGCCATTGTAATTGATCACATCGGCTTGTATGATGGCTTCTTTTTCATCCATGCCCAAAGTCGCGCTTTTTAAGCCATGCAGACGGGCCAAATTCGTGCCCAAACAGCGATCGGGCAAAAAGAAGATTTTTTGCCCCCTTTGGCGCGCGTGGGTAAAAATTTTAGAGGCATTTGCGCTGGTACACACTAACCCGCCCAAAGCGCCTACTTTGGCCTTAACCTGCGCACTGGAATTGATATAGGTAATGGGTAAGAGATTGGAGAGTCCGTAATTCTTTAGCATCTCTAGGCTGCGATCAAAATAGCTAGAATCAATCATGCGCGCCATGGAACAACAGGCGAGTTTGGGCATGATGACTTCCTTATGGGGGGCTAGGACCTTCACACTCTCGCCCATAAAACCCACCCCACAAAAGACGATCAAATTCTTAGGGTGCGCGCTGGCTTGGCGCGCCAGCTCTAAACTATCTCCTACGATGTCAGCTAGAGCTACAATCTCATCTTTTTGGTAAAAATGCGCCACTAACAGCGCGTCTAAATCTTCTAATAGGTTTTTAATGCTTTGAGCCAACTCATCCATGTTCTTCTCCAATAGGGTCTAGGGCGCTTAAAAATTCCCCAAAACACGCCTTGTGGTAGAGGGTGTCTGGGGGCATAGAGCCATCGCGCACAAAGAGCACAATGGTAGAGCCCATTTCAAAGCGCCCCAGTTCTGCCCCTTTATCTAAAGAGATTGGGGGGTCGTAGCGCTTTATACTTAGGGGAGGATTGGTAGGGGCGTTGGTGTGGATACTGGGATCAAAACTCATCACAATCTGCCCCACATTGAGCGCGCCTACGGCCACAAAGTAGAGCAGCGCGCCCCTAGGGTCTTTGGCGACCACCACCACGCGTTCATTACACACAAAGAGATGGGGGTGCTTTTTTAAAGCCGGTTCATTAACCGGGAAGAGCAAGCCAGAAAAATGGCGCGTCTCTACAATCTGCAGATCACAAGGGGCGTGGAAGCGGTGGTAATCTTTAGGGGAGAGATAGAAATTAAAATAGCTATAAGACTCCTCTAGTTGTGAGCCTAGCAGTGCGCCCACTAGATAGGCCTTGCCCTTGATCTGTAAGGCTAGCCCCTCTTGCACGCGTCCGCACTCTTTGAGCACGCCATCGCAGGGAGAGAGGAGCGCGTGGGGGTTTTGATCTAAGGGGCGGGGGGTTTTGAGTTCTCTGGTAAAAAGGGCGTTGAGGGTAAGGTAAGATTCAAGGGGGGCAAAGTCGCTTAGGTCGATCTTAAAAATTTTAACATACACCCTATTGATAAGTTTTTGAATGGGGGTAGGAAAAGCACAATGGGCAAACTTGCCAAAAAGCCTTGAAGCGGTGTTAGAGAGCGCCATTATTGCATGTCCGCTAGTTTTAAAATAAATTCGATCTCGCCCTTGCCCGTGCGCAATTCTTTAGCAATGGAATCCACACTCCAGCCCTCCTTATACATCTTGATTACCTTTTTTTCATCAATATCGTCATTGCTGGGGGTGAAATGCCCAAATTCCTTAAACTTGTTTTCTAGCACAATGATTTTTTCCTCCAGATAGTCGCGCTCTTTTTGAATCGAATCTTGAATTTCTTTAATGTGGGCGTAGAGATTGCTCAAGCTCGCGTTCAAATTATTATTGACCTCATTTTTTACACTCGCTCCAATGCTGGAGGCGTTAAACTCAGCCTGCATCTGGCTTTCTTGAATCCACTTGCGGATTTTGTAAATCTCTTGGTTGATTGTGTCCAGGGCTTTTTCTAATTGCTTGGTCTTGCTCACAAATTCCTTATCCTTGATGTAGCTATAGGCGATCAAGCATAAGAAAATCAAGAGCACCACCCCCGTGATGATCCAAGTGAATTCATTCGATCCTAATTGCATGTTTTTAAACCTTTCAGAGTGGCTAATTCTTGGGCGGCAATATAGCTATCCATTTCTTTAATGTGGGCAGGGTGCATGCGCGCTACTTTTAAAAGTTTGGCATCAAAAGCGCGCGCGCTCAGAGCAAAGACACGATAAGGCGCACTGGGCAAAGAAAAACGCAAGTAATACTCTTGATTGGACTCAAACAAGGGATCGCGCACACCTAAAACCCCATGCCCTAGCACCTCTAAGAGGCCTTGAGACTCTAAGGGGATAAAATGCCTCTGCTTAATCTCTAAAGCCTGCTCAATGCGCATGAGTTTGTCATAAATATCGCTCAACGCCTTAAAAAGCATCGCGTCCTGATCCTTGCCATGGCTTAAACTCTCCCAAGGGCGCAGGGATTCGCCTTGGCCTAGCTGGAGATACTCTTCCTCAAAATAGGGATCGTAGGGGGCGTATTCTAGCGAGATCGCACAGCGCACCAAGCGGGTAAAATGCCCATGTTGGTGGCAAATTTCCTTAAAGCTCTCTAAATTTAACTCAGGCATACAGGCGCACCCCTCCATCTAGCAGAATGAACACAAAGAACACCACACCCAAATAGCCATTGCTCACAAAAAAAGCTTTGGGAATGTTTTTAAAATCTTTATGCACTAAGAGCTGTTCGTAGATCAAAATCCACGCAGATGCCCCCACCCCACCATAAGCCAACCAACTTAAATGTGCACTCCACACAAATCCATACCAACACAACACAGCTAAGAGGTGGGCAGTGCGAGAGAGGGCTAAGGTCTTGGATGCGCCAAATTTGGCCGGCACAGAATGCAAGCCTACGCGCTTATCAAATTCCATGTCCTGCAGAGAATAAAGCAGATCAAAGCCAGCCACCCAAAAGACAACACCTAAGGCTAAAAACACGCTCCAAAGCGGGATTTCTCCCAATACGGCTACCACCCCGGCAATGGGGGCTAGCCCCAAGCTCACCCCCAGAACTACATGGGCTAGCGTGCTAAAGCGTTTCATGTAAGAATATCCCCCTAAGATTAATAAAAAAGGGAAAGAGAGGACAAAGGCTAGGGTATTGATCGCATAACTCACACCCACAAAGAGCAGGGCGTTTAGGACACAAAAGAGGATTAAACCCCCAAGCTGAATGCGTCCATCCACGCTGGGGCGGCTTTGTGTGCGCGGATTAGCCTTGTCAAATTTACGATCCACTAAGCGGTTAAAGCCCATGGCAAAATTGCGCGCCCCTAGCAGGGCTAGCAAACAGAGCAATAAAAGCTCAGGCCCACACCACAGACTAGCATAGCGTTGCACGCTAGCCACCACAATGGCAATTAAAATAAACATGCTTGAAAAGATTGTATGCTCTAGTGCGACAAGCTCACCAAATAGCTTGATCCTAGCCCACATGCTTTACCTCATTTCCAAATTCTTCATTATAACTGAATTTCATTAAAACACCCGCCACGCCAATATGATAAACAACCCACCGCTGGTCAGATACAGCCCCCTATAGGCGTATTTAGAGCGCATGGCTAGCAATGAGAGCCCTAGATAGAGCATAAGAAACCATGGGGGCGTGTGGTAATTGATGCTGGGGATTTGCCACTCAAGGGCAGCTAAGAGATAGGGGTCAAAGAGAGCCCCCCAGCCAAGCGCGTGCAAGATTAAACTTAAGGGGAAAAAGATCACAAAGACAAAACTGAGAATAATCCCACTGAGTTGATAAAGACTAAAGGGGGTAAAGAAGGCGTGCACTATGGGGAGCATACATATGAAGAGCGCGGTGTTGAAAAATAGGGCATATAGGGGCATGTAAAATCGGGGAATATGTTTGAGAAAGAGGTAAATATAAAATACCCCGCACACAGAGAGTAAAAAGCCCGTATTAATAATCAAGTTTGGAAAAAGGGTTAGACAAAGCAAAATCGCTAAGCCTAACAGGGTGAAGTTGAGAAGGTGTAGCGCGCAATAGTAAAGTCCAAAACCCAAGAGCGCCATCACAAAGGCGCGCAAAAAAGAGGGTTGGAAGTCTAGTAACACTAAATACCCAAAGAGCAAGACAAAGACACACACGCCTAAATCATAATGGGCGTTGCGGTAGGGGAAATAGCGTTGTTGTAGGAATCTGTAGGGTAGAAAGAGTAGGGCATAAAAAAACGCGCCTAAAATCCCCAAATGAAACCCACTAATGGCGATGATATGGCTGATCCCCAGACGCATGGCTAACTCTCTGGTGGGCTTGTCTAGGGGCTGAGCCAAAAAGAGGGTGTTATAGAAATTACCCATGCGCGCGTCTGTGTGCTGGGCGTTGATGAAGGTGCGCAAATGCGATTGGGTGTCCTTGGTAGACTCTAGGGCAAGGTAAAACGTGTGGAAATAGCAGGATTTAAGGAATTGGAAAAAAGAGCAAGAGGTGGCCATTTTACCATAGGCGCGCACAAAGGCGTAGCTGAGGTCTTTGAGATTTTCCTTACTGGTGGTATAAAAGACATTGCCCCACGCGTCCTTGAGCTGTAAAACAAAGTAGGATCGTCCCTGTGAATCAAGCTTGGAATATTGCAGACGCACTTGGGCGTGTAAGCTCACAGGCTTTTTAGCCTTGAAATGCTGGTATTGGGTGTATTTAACATACAAGCTCATACTTCCCACACAGAATAAAACCCCCAACACAACAAGCCACTCGCGCGTGCTTTGGAGTAAGGAGAGCTGGAAGGGTGATTGTTTAGAGAAGGTCAAAAAGGATAGTGATCGCCATTGGGATTGGGTATATCGATAGGGGCTTGGACCATGGGGGCTTGAGGGGTAGGGGTGAAATTAGTCTCTTTTTCTTCTCTTTGAGGGGCGTCTATACGATCCTCAAAGCGCGTGTAAGCCCCATTGAACGCGACTTTAATCGTGCCAATATCTCCATTGCGGTTTTTGGCTAAGATGATCTCAGCATCTTCTACGCCCTGGTTTTGACGAAAATTTTCTTGTTTTTGGGCATTGAATTGTGCTTCGAGTTTTTTTACCTCTTCGTCCTTGCCTTCTTTGCGCAATTTGGCCAATAGATTTTTTTGGGCATAATGTTTATAAACCTCATCGCGGTAGAGAAAGAGCACCTGATCGGCATCTTGTTCGATCGCCCCGCTCTCTTTGAGATCGGAGAGAATAGGACGTTTGTCTTCGCGGCTTTCTAGCGAGCGGTTGAGCTGGCTTAAGGCGACAATGGGAATCTCTAGCTCACGGGCCAGAATTTTGAGTCCTCTTGAAATCTCAGCAATTTGGGCATGACGGGCGAGTTCGGTGCGGTTGCTAGACATGAGTTGGAGGTAATCCAAGATAGCGATGGCAATCTCGGGTTGGTCGGTCTTCATTTGGCGCAATTTGGAGCGCACATGCTCGAGTGTGAGCATACTGGTGTCGTCAATGAATAAGAGTTTTGTTTGCATGTTCTGGACGCATTGCGTGAGTTCTTCCCATTGCTGATCGTTCAATCTACCAAATTTCAAATCGTGTAAATGAATGTTGGTAGCACCCGCGAGTAAGCGTAACATCAATTGTTCGGCGCTCATTTCCATACTAAAAAACGCCACACCCTGATTGTGATTCAGAGTGGTTTGGGCGATGTTGAGCACAAAACTTGTCTTGCCCATCGAAGGGCGCGCGCCCACCACGATCAAATCCCCCTTTTGAAACCCTGCTGTCTTTCTGTTGAGTTCAAAAAACCCCGTGTCCAAGCCCAACATTTGGCTATTGCCCCGTAATTTGGCTTCTTCGATCATCTGTAGAGTGTTGAGCGCCACCTCTTTGACATTTCTAAACCCCCCCCGCACATTTTGCATGGACAAGGCGTAAAGTTCGCGTTCTAGCATATCTAAGATTTGCGGACTGGGACGCTCTGTCATACACTGCTCGCGCACATCTAGGGATATTTTGAGCAGAGCGCGTCTGGTGGAAGCTTGCTTAATCGCTTCTACATAGGGTTCTAAATAGGCAATGGGTGTACTTGCCATCACCTGCATCAAGCTCTCTTTATCTTGATCTTTGGAGAGTTGTTTGAGAATCGCGCTCGGGCAGATGGGTAAATTTTGTTGGTGAAGTTGGGTGCATAATTCAAAAAACAAGCGGTGGGCAGGGTAGAGAAAATCTAGGGGTTTGAGCACAGAGGCCATCTCTTCGTAGCGTTTCCCCTCTAAAATCGCCACTAGAACACTGCGCTCCATTTCCAGTAGATTGTCATCTTGGAATAAAAAAGAGTTAGTTTGGGTGCTAAGTGCTTGCATTAAACTCCCTTATGACTCAGAGATGCGATCAGATCAAGGGGTGTAAGTGCGTAAGAGTGTGGGTGATCGCGCCCGATTAATGCGTGGACAAGACTCGCATTCAGTGCAGAGTCTAAAGGGCTATAACCCTGCGCAAGCAGTGCCCCCACCATGCCTGCTAGCACATCTCCACTTCCCCCTTTAGCCAAGGAGGGCGTGCCTAAATTGTTGATATAAATCTGGCCATGGTGAGCGATGTAGGTGTTAGCCCCCTTTAAAAGCACTATGACATGTGGATAAGCATCACTAAAGGCTTGCAGGTATTCTAGGCGTGATTCTAATGCCTGAGATAACTCTACTTTAAGGCCCACTGCATTAAGTAAACTTGTAAATTCCTTAGGATGTGGAGTAAGCACGAGTTGGCTAGAGCTCTCTAAAATCTCTTTGAAATTGGGCAGATAAAACATGTCTGCATCCAACACACAAGGAGCTTGCTCTAGCATGGCATCTAAACAGGGTGGAGGTGTGCCCATACCCATACCTATTACAAAAGCATTTGCTTGGGGGGGAATCTTGTGCGCATACATGAGCTCTAAAGGTTTGTGTTCTGCAAGCGTACTATCCCCTAACACACTCACTAGGCCCGCTCCAAACTTGAGTGCCCCTAAGCCTGCTAAAAAGCCCGCTCCTCTCTGCGCCCCCACCCACACGCCCACATGTCCAAAATAGCCCTTATGCACATTGTGCTTAGAACGCAGAGGTAAGATCAAATCTTTCTCTTCGAGCAAAAAGAGATCGCTAGGCTCTTCATAGAGTGCGCGCCCCACGCCCAAATCCCCCACTACAATTTCTCCCACAAAATCCTTAGCCACATCGCTAAACAAAGCACTTTTAAGTGCGCCCATACTAACGGTGGTATCTGCTTTAAAAGCCAATGTGCTTGTGTATCCTTGTGAATTTAGCCCGCTGGGTATATCGCAGGCAATTTTTACCCCACTCATCGTGTTCAAGCGCGTGATTAAAGCTTGATCCTCAGGTTTAAGTTCCCCCTTAAAGCCTGAGCCATAAAGACAATCTAACACCATCTCATAGGGCTCAATACTCTCCAACATGCGCACTCCTGCACGCAAAGCCCGCTCATATTGCAGCTGACAAAGCGGGCTTTTGGGGGGTTTATGGGCATAACAACTCACTTTATAAACACTTCCCTGCAAGCGACGCGCTAGTGCGTAACCATCTCCTCCATTGTCCCCACTCCCACACACCACCAGCACTCGCGTGGGGGCGTGTTTTGCAATGGCTTGTTGGAGTGCCATAGCAGCATTTTCCATTAAAATCTCTGCACTTAAATTAAATTTTTCTTGCGCTCGCGTGTCTAATTCCCGCGTGCTAGAATAAATAAACTGCATTCTAACCTTTCTGTTTTTCTCCATAGACATGCTACAATCGCTCTAAAAAGGATGTTTATGCGCATTGATCAACCCCTACTCCATAAGCTCGCACAGCTCTCGATGCTAGAGATGGATGAACCCCAACTCCAGGAACATTTAGAGGAAATCCTTGCTTTCATGGAAACTTTAGACACCCTAGACTTGGAAAACACCCCACCACTCCAACAACCCCCCACGCCCTTAAGACCTGATGCCCCCACGCACAACTCTTCCATTCCATCGGACATTTTAAGCCACGCACCCCAAACTCAGGGGGAGTATTTTCTTGTGCCTAAAATTTTAGGCTAACGCTCGACGGACATGAACAAGCGACCATAATTGGGATTGGAGCGGAGTAGCTTTTCTTTAAAAGTGCCATAGTTGTCACAGCCTGATTGCAGGCCGTAATTGCACACATAAGAGAAGAGGTCCAGGGCGCGCTGGTCATTTTGGGGCACACCCAAACCCTTCTGATACATCACGCCTAAATTATTACAGCCCGACAGATTACCTCCCTGACAGGCACGCTCAAAATATTTGGCTGCAAAAAAATTATTCACTGGCACACCCTTGGCCCCATGCGCATAAATCCAACCCAAATTAGCACAACCTTGGATGTCCCCCGCATTGCAAGCCAGATAATTTAGATCCACATTGCTAAGTTTAGCCTTATCAATCCCATAGATATTTTTGACATTGGACATGAGTCCCAAGTTATAGCAACCTAGATCGCTGCCCCTCTCACAAGCATATTTGTAATACTCCAATGCCTTAAAATAATCCTTATTCACGCCCACTCCATTGGCATACATCCAACCCAAATTATTACAAGCCAACACATCTCCACCACTGCACCCCACCGCATAGAGCTGGGCGGCCTTCTCTTTATCGTCTAAAGTGGCTTGTTTTTTGGAGTCGTAGACTTGGGCTAAATTCGCACACGCGCTCGCATCGCCCCCACTACAGCCCATTTCATAATAGCGTTGGGCTTTGTCCACATCTGTTTGAATGCCCACACCATTTTCATACATGGTGCCCACCGCAAAACAGCCGGCGGGATTACCTTGATCACAAGATTTGGCAAAGAGTCTAAATGCTCCTTGATAATCTCCTCTCTTGACCGCTACAATCCCCGCGCTCAATGCATCTTGAGCGACAATGGGAGGAGTAATGCGATCACTCATGGGGGGGGTGGCAGAGGGTTGGGTTGTAATAATTTGGGTTGGATGTATGCCAATGGAGTGGGCGTGAATAAGGATTATTTTAAGGCAT
>NZ_JAERIS010000043.1 GCF_017979425.1 Helicobacter salomonis
TTTTACATTTGATAGTGGCTATCATACAAAGTGTTGTACAAGATGATATTGACTAACTAGCCCCATAACTAAAGCTAAGGGGGTTGGGGGGAAGGAACCAAAAACTGAATTGGTGTTAAAACTTTAAAGTGAGGTTGGTCATCAAATGACTTCTGTCTTGATAGTTTGCCTGAAAAGCGGGATTACCAAATTGGGGCAAGCCAAAGTAACCTACGCGGTACCCTTGGTGAATTTGCACGCCGTAGTATTCGACCTTAAAATGGAGCAATATGGAGGGGGTGAAGGCGTAGTCTAAACTTAGAGCTGCAGAATACTCATCAGCGCGCCCTCGATGTCCTTGCGCGTCTTTATTGGCATGGCTCACTCGTCCAAAGATATGCCAGGCAAACTTTTTGTATACGCTTCCCACAGAGCCATAAACCGTAGTGGTGTTTGCATTGACGACCGCATCAGAGAGGCCGTCGTAACCGATGTTATCCCAAAAGTCATAACCCACAATCCCATAAATATCATTGACATAAGAAGTGTTATTTCCCATGGGCATGGTGTGGCTGCCAAGCAGGGCATCAGAGTTGCCAAAGGTATTGTAGAGCCCTAAGATATAAGTAAATTTATTCCAGCGGAAAATTTGACGGATATTGAGGCTAACGCCATATTTGCCCGTAGGCGATCCGTGTTGAGGGTTATCCCAAATACTGTAATGACCCGTTTCTGAATTATACCAACCAGAATAGTAGATAGGAACAGTTACCATGAGAAGAGTCTGGGAGCGAAAACCCACCTGCTGAAAGTTTTTATTAGTATCATAGACCAGTTTAATCCCCGGGGTGTTGTAGGTCTTTGGGGCAAAAAAGTAGTAAAACTGCGCACTTAATTTATCGTAATCATAAGTGGCAGTGATCCCATGCCAGCCATAGTTAATGAACTGTCCGTTTTTTTGCAAATAGGGAACGACAGCGTAGAATTGGTAAATCCAAGAGTTAAACGCCAAGCCTCGCCCAAAAGAACTCCACCACCATAATTTGAGATTTTTCATAGGTTTGTAGTAGAACTCAAAACCCTGGTTAGACCCACTCATTAGGTCAATATTAGCTGCATAACGCCCTAGTTTTATCCCAAAAACATCTTTATACTGATAATCGATATAGGCGGTGTCCAAAATATAGGGACGCGCATTCCATGCCCCTGATTGCGCATGCCCGGCATAATCTGGACCAAAATATTTGTTAAAAAAATAGCCATGCCAACCCCCGATGAAGTTATAGACATCCGAACCAAATACCTTACCATTGGCCTGATCTATTAAATATTTTGTAGAGTCATAAGGGACCCCTGCCATTTCACCCCCAAGGTGGAAGTTAAGCGAGTGGTTAGCGGTATGCCTGGGCAACAAGCCCACTCTAATTTGGGCGGTGCCCGCTACATCGATAAAACTTTCGGTAGGAAAAATGCCCTTTGCAGAATTGAGGGGAGAATGGTTAAAACCGATTTTAGAAAAGGTATCTAATTGCCCGCTAAAGCTATAATCAAAAGCATGCAGCCATGAAATCCCTAGATACCCCAGTAGACTAAAAAGGCGGGTAAAACCGATATGCGCGTCCCGCAAATGATGCTCTGACATACGAACTCCTTCTAAGTGTTTTCTATCATAGGGTATTTTTTGGTGAAAAACAATTGGCATACTAGACATTGCATATTTTAGATATTACTAAACGATACATTTATTAGAACTTCGCCTTGAGAGAGGTCATTAAGAAACTCCTATCCTGCGTGTTGGGAGCAAAATCGGGGTTATTGGGATCGTAGGGGCCATTGTAGCCCACTTTATAGCCCCGGTGTGTGCTCACCTCGTGGTAAACGAGGCGTAGATCACTGGTCACATATTCGTTCCATCTAATTCCCAAGTTGAGGGAAGCAGTCTGCTCACTGGCCCTAGGCGCAAAAGTGAGTTTGCCCAATACACCCCAATAAAATTTTTTATGCACTCCACCTCCGAAGACAAAACCCGTGATCGCGTTGGGAGAGATCATATTGTCTATCAATCCCCCATAAACGCTATTATCCCGGTAGTCGATTCCAATGGGACTTCCATACCGGTTAATTTTGGCGTTAGCATTGCCGATGTTTTGGAAGTATCCCCCTCCAAAATTGAATTGATTGTAGTCAAAGCGTTGCTGAAAATACAAACTTACCCCCCACGCTCCTAAAGGACTACCTCTATAGTAAGTGTTGTAGAGATGAGGCATATATGTGGGAACGATCAGCACGATTTGGCTTAGAGATTTGAAACCGATCCCCTTGAAGTTAGGATTGCTATTGTAGTGGAATTTAAAACCAGGGGTAATGTAAGTATTGGGTGAAAAATACACCAAAGGTTCAAACAATACATGGGGGTCTTCATAACTGACCTCAAAGGCGTGGATTCCTAAATTAATAGGCTTGCCATTTGTGGTAGTAGTGGTAATGGGGGCATACCAATCCCTGATGAACTCTCCCACTGCCAATGCCCTACCAAAAGAGCTAAACCATCTTGTTTGAAAATTCTGTAAAAAGTGGTAGGAAACTTCAAACCCCTCTGTGTAACCACTCATGAAAGTCGTTTTAGATGAATACCTGCCCACTGTGATGCTCAAAGCACGGCCGTATTCATAGCGCAAATAAGCACTATAAAGCACATAGGGGCGTGTGTGTCGATCAGATTGGAGTGCAGACGCTCTCCATGGCGCATCGCCTAAATATCCCCACCATCTTCCGATGTAATAGAACACTTTAGAGCCGTAAATCTTGCCCGTGCTTTGATCGACAAGATAGCGGGTGCTATCATAGGCAAGTGCCCCTAAGGCTCCTCCAAGACCGCTGCTGATTTTATGCGATCCTTTATGCAATAAAGTGGAATCTATTTGGGTTTTTACGGTTATGGCGATAAAGCTCTCTGTAGGATAGATACCCTTGAGTGAATTGATCTGCGATGTGTTAAAGGCTACCTTAGAAACAGACTCTGTTGCCCCACTCCACTTATAATCAAAGCCCCACAAAAAAAGTCTCTCCAACGTGTGCGCAACCAAGAGGACATGGGCAAGCTTGCGCATTAAACCTACAAGCTTACTTTAAATTCAGTAAAAATATGACTTCTATCCTGTTGTGTAGCAGGCTGACTATCCAAAAAGGGGCCATTCCAACCCATCTTGTAACCGCGGTGCATGTCCATATTGTAAAATTCTACCTTGATATCCGCATAAAAATGCTTGGAAAACTGGTATCCCATGTTGAAAGAAATGACCTGCTCGTTGGCTCTAGGACCATAGGTTAGGCGTCCTAAACAGCCCCACAAAAATCTCTCATGCACTCCCCCTCCAAAGAGAAAACCTGTGAAAGAGTCCGCGTCCATCATATAAGAGAGTGAATTGATCGTATTAGCATAAACGCTATTAGTCCAAAAGTCAAAGCCTAAACGGTTTCCATGATAGCCAATCATCCAATTGGCATTACCAAAACTCTTGTAGATTCCCCCCCCAAAGTTGAAGTTGTTGTAGTCAAAACGCTGCTTAATCATTAAACTATGCGCATTTTTTTTAGAGAGCATGCCAAATTGGTATGTATTCCAAAAGCGTTTGGCATAAATGGGATTTAGCACGGTAATGTCAGTTTGCGAACGCCACCCCAGCCCTTTAAAATCTGGTTTACTATCATAGAGGATCGTGAAGTTGGGATCGTATTCGTTGTTGGGAGAAAAGTAAAAGAAAGGCACAATGCTAAGACCCTTGTATTGCCATGTGATATAAAAGGCATGCACACCGGGGTTGATGTTCTTCCCATTAGCCAAGGTGTAGGTCTTGGGCGAGTAAAAATTGTAAAGCCACTCATTATAGGCAAAACCCCGTCCAAAGGAGCTAAACCACCAAAACTTGAAATTTTTCACCTTCAGGGTCATGTCCAAGCCCTGGGTATAACCACTCATGTAGTCCGCAGGGGATTCGTAACGCCCCCCCCTGAAACGAAAAATATCCTTATAGGAATAATCAAGATAGGCATTGTAAATCACATAGTGTCTAGTGTTATTTGCATAACCCTGTGCGCAACTCTCATGAGTGCGATCGGACAGAGCCGTAAGCTGGGCTTGGGTGAGCTGTTGACCTTCTTGATAGGTTTTGACCCCATTGCTCAATCCACACTGTGCCCAGGGTTTTTGGCCAACTAATCCTCCCCAGTAACCAAAATAATTCCAAGCCATATCGCCGTAAGGTTTGCCAGTGGATTGGTCGATCAAATTCCGCGTGCCATCGTAGATCAGTCCCCCGCCCATGCCCCCTAAACTTCCTGAGAGATGATGCCCTGCCGCGGTGGCACTCTTAGAAAATAATTCAGGGAAATCCAACTGCAAGTAGGCGACTACGGTAACAAAAGTTTCTGTGGGATAAAGCCCTTTGTTGCTATTAATGGGCTTATTGTTGAAGCCCACCTTGGAAAAGGATTCTGCCCCTGCCTTGAATTTAGCAAAGGATTCCAGATTGCGCCAATCTAAGGCATCCATTCCGTTCCACAAACCCAACACCGCTACTAAACCTCTTGATAGGAAGGTGATTTTTTTCAATGCCTGACCCTTGTGCGTGATGAGGAATAAATGTTGGACACGCATCCAATGCTTTGCATCTACAAATCCGGAGCAGGCGCTCCAACTCTGCACATTGCGTCTCTCGTTTTTATAGCACAAGTTTAGCATATGCAGCCTTATAATGCGAGTGGTAAAATCTCTCCTGCTCTGCGAACCGCCACTCCCTAAAGAGAGAAGCTTCCTAACTAACTTCAAACTAGCGTTTCTGAACTGAGAAAGACTTTGCTA
>NZ_JAERIS010000044.1 GCF_017979425.1 Helicobacter salomonis
TTTTCTCTAATACCTTGTGCGTATTGCTTTTGGCGGTATGCTAAAAAGTAGTTATAGACCACCCTAGCACAGCCAAAATGCTTGTTTATCAAGGTTTTTTGTTCAACACTAGGGTGAATCCTAAACTTCATTGCTTTAAGCAATTTCTTACACCTTAATTATTCTGCATTTTTATATCATAATTTTATAAAATATTTTTGAGGTAGAGCCATGAAAGAAAACCATTACAAACTCAAAGGCTATCTATCCACAAACAGGAGCAAACATAATCTAAAAGCCCATTTGATTTTAGTGTGTCAATACAGAAAAAAGTTGCTCGTAGGAGATGTGGCTATTTTTATAAAGTCTGTGGTTGAAGAGATAGAGGAAAGTTCAGATTTTATCATCATCGCAATGGAAGCCGACAAAGACCATCTGCATTTGATGATTCAGTATATCCCTAGAGTGTCTATCAGTTCTATTATCTTGCGGATCAAACAGATCACCACTTATAAAATTTGGCGAGAGCAAAGGTTTATCCCGCTCTTGCGCAAGCATTTTTGGAAAGAACAAACGCTTTGGACAGATGGATTTTTCGCTTGTTCCATAGGAAAGGCTAACCCAGAAACCATCAAAAGATACATAGAAAATCAAGGGTAGGGGGCATTCATCCCACCCGCTAAAGACGAGTGGGATTTCTGCCGGAGAGTCTTAAATGTGCAAACTCTTGTTTAAGAGCCGACTATTTCTACCCTTAGCTGTTCTAATAAACTCCATCACCCCAAAACGAGCGTAGCGAAGTTTCTTTAGTAAAACTTGGATCAACTTCTACTAAGATGTGGATATGGTCTTTGTCTGTCTCCATCTCTAAAATCTCCACTTCTAGCTCTTGTACCACTTCCAAAATGATTTTTTGAGCCTTATCTCTACCTGATCTATAAGGACTTTTTGCCTGTATCACCACACAATATGGTATTTGCAAGAATAGACAATATTGTTGCTGCTTTTACATTTGATAGTGGCTATCATACAAAGTGTTGTACAAGATGATATTGACTAACTAGCCCCATAACTAAAGCTAGGTGGGTTGGGGGGTAAAAAGAGATCCGTCAAACCCCCTTGCTCGTTAAATACTCCTCATAACTGCCTTTAAAATCCACCACTTTTGCGCCCTTATTGGTGGGGATGAGCTCAATAATGCGATTAGCATACGCGCTAATAAGTTCGCGATCGTGGCTGACACAAATCACCGCTCCCTCAAACTTATACAACGCCTCGCCCAGCGCGATGATCGCCTCTAGGTCTAAATGGTTGGTGGGCTCATCGAGCACCAAGAAGTTACCCCGCTCTAGCATGATCTTGGATAAAACCATGCGGTGCTTCTCCCCCCCACTTAAAGCACTCACACTCTTTTCTTGCTCCGCCCCACTAAAGAGCATGCGCCCTAAAGCGTTACGCACCTCTCCACTCTCAATCTTTTTATTGAAGTTAAAAAGCCATTGATACAAACTCTCCTCCCCTTGAATGCTCTCGCTCACATCTTGAGGAAAATAGCCCCTCTGCGTGGTCGCACCCCATTTCACACTCCCACTATCCGGGGCTAACTCCTCGACCAAGATTTTACACAGCGTGCTCTTGCCCACCCCATTAGGTCCGATCAAAGCGATTTTATCCTTTGGGGCGATTTTAAGACTGACATTCTTAAGCACCACCAAATCCCCATAGGATTTAGAAATTTGGCTGCACTCTAGGGCTTCATTGCCAATGGCACGGTGGGGCTTAAAGAGAATGCTGGGATCGCGCCGACTTGAAACCTCAATACTTTGAATATCCAGCTTTTCTAATTGCTTTTGGCGGCTAGTAGCTTGGCGCGCTTTACTCGCATTAGCTGAAAAGCGCGCGATGAAGCGTTCTAATTCCTCCTTTTCTTTGAGCTTTTTATTGCGTTCGGCTTCCTTTTGCTTGGCTATGAGAGTGGAGGCGATATACCAATCGTCATAATTGCCGCTAAATTCCCGCAGGGTGTTAAAATCCAAATCTAAAATGTGCGTGCACACGGCGTTTAAAAAGTGGCGATCGTGGCTGATGATCACCATCGTGCCTTCATGGCGTTTGAGATTCTCTTCTAGCCAAGCGATCGCGTTTAAATCTAGGTTATTGGTGGGCTCATCTAGGAGCAAAACATCGGGCTTAGGAAACAACACCTGAGCTAAGAGGATTTTGAATTTATCACTACTGGGCAGGCTTTGCATCAAGTCATTGTGCCGATTAGCAGGAATACCCAAATCCTCTAAGATTTTTTCCACCACCACTTCACATTCATAAAGCGGGTCTTCTTGCACGCAGATCATCTCTAGCTCAGCTAAACGGACATTGACCTTATCATCACTCAAATCCGCGTTTGCATAGAGCTTTTCTTTTTCCTTAAGCGCGTCATAGAGGGTTTTATTGCCCATGAGCACCGCATCTTTTAAGCTAAACTCTTCAAAGGCATATTGATCTTGACCCAAAACTCCCAGCTTTAACCCTGAACCTAGGCTAATCTCTCCACCGCTGGGCTCAATTTCCCTAGCTAAAATCTTTAAAAAGGTGCTCTTGCCCGCCCCATTTGCCCCGATGAGTCCGTAGCGTTTGTGCGCATCTAATTTGAGATTGACATTTTCAAAGAGCTTTTTGGTGGCATAGCGCATGCTAACTTGGGTGGCTTGTAACATGATGATCCTAGTTTTTGTCCCAAGTATAACTACTTTACATGAAAACTTGCCTTTTTAAGTTTGTGCAAAACTTGGATCATAGTGTGTGGCTTGTTGGGCGCGCAGGAAGTCGGTAACTCTATCGATCTCTTCCTCTGTGGTGTAGGGGGCATGTAGGCGTTGTAGCTGGTTATTTTGCATCAACAGCATATCCCCCCTGCCTAAGAGATTTTGCGCTCCATCATTATCTAAAATGATGCGCGAATCGATTTTAGAACCCACTTTAAAGCTCAATCTTGTGGGCAAATTAGTTTTAAGAAGTCCGGTAAGCACCTCCACGCTAGGGCGTTGGGTGGCAATAATGAGATGAATCCCACACGCGCGCCCCATTTGAGCGATGCGAATGATAGGAGCTTCTACTTCTTTGCCTCCTGTCATCATCAAGTCGGCTAATTCATCGATCACAATCACCAAAAAAGGCAATTTGTCCGCGCTTTTAGCGTTATAACCCTCTAAATTTTTCACCCGCAGGGCACTCATAGCCGTATAACGCCGTTCCATTTCCTCAACTGCACATTTGAGCGCATTAATAGCTTGAGTAGGGTCGGTGAGAATGGGCGTGATGAGGTGGGGTATATCTGTGTAGGCGCTAAATTCTACGCGTTTGGGATCGACTAGCAAGAGGCGTAAACTTGTAGGGGTGTGCCCATAAAGCAAGGAGAGCAACATCGTATGCAAGCCCACACTCTTCCCACTCCCAGTCGTGCCTGCAATGAGCAAGTGGGGCAAGGTGGCTAAATCCAGTACAAAAACTTTCCCGCGTGTGTCCTTGCCTAAAGCTAGAGCAAGTTTATAGGGGGTTTGACTAAAAATGGGGTCTTCTAGGATTTCTCTTAAGCAAATAGGATCACTTGTATCTCTAGCAATTTCAAATCCCATCACATCTCTGCCCTGAATGGGAGCATGGATACGCATGGATTGGGCGCACAACGCCATCGCCAAATCATCTGAGAGCCCCATGATTTTACTCACTTTAATATGCGTGGCGGGGCGAAATTCGAAGGTGCTCACCACTGGCCCTACACAGGTGCGCACAATCTCTCCCTCAATTTTGAACATGCGTAGTTTGCTCAAGAGATTTTGCGCCTGTGTTTGGATTTGATCAGGGGTGTGTTTAGGAGGAGTGGGAGAATTGAGCAAGTTTGTGCTGGGCAGTGTAGAGGCACTTTGGGGAGGATTAGAATCTTTGGGGGCATTTTGGGGAGTTGGAGGGATTTCTTGAGGGATTTCTGAGCTCTGCAAGGATCGGCGTTGTTGGAGTAAATCCATATAAGCCCCCATGGGCGTAGAAGGTGTGGAAGTTCTTGGCGCGAGTTCCACCCCGTAGTTTTGAGGTGGAGGAGCCGGGTTGTTTTGGGGGGGCTGTGTGGGGGG